>DAOWIP010000063.1 GCA_030640865.1 Sedimentisphaerales bacterium
AAGGTCGGCGGGCAGTCGGTTATTTTGCCATGTTTCGGGCATCAGGCTCAGTAGCCCGTCGGTAACAGAATTGGCCTGCACAGCAGAACCGATACCAAACGAGGCGAACCCTGCGCACAGGGCGAACAGTATCCCCAGCCACTTCTGATTCAGTCCTTTTTCGAGAAAGTACATGGGACCGCCAGAGGCGCTGCCGTCCGGATGAATAACCCGGTAACGCACTGCAAGCGAACAGCTTGTGAACTTGGTGGCCATTCCCACCAGGGCGGTGACCCACATCCAGAAAATGGCTCCCGGTCCTCCCAGTGCGATAGCCGTCGCGACCCCGGCGATGTTACCTGTGCCGATAGTTGCCGAAAGTGCCGAACACAACGCCTGAAAATGAGAAATATCACCTTTATCTTCGGGATTGTCATATTTACCGGAGACACAGGCGATGGCGTGTTTAAGATGGCGAAGCTGAACGAAACGCAGTCGGATAGTCAGATACACACCCGTGCCGACCAGCAGAATAATCATGACCGGCCCCCAGACAATACCGTTCATTGTGTCCATTGCATCCGACAATTGCCCCATAACTGTACTGCTCCGATAAATATAAGTACTTGTTAAATCAGAAAATACACACATCGCTCGGTTAGATATCAAGCAACCGAGGTCGAATTATAGCAAAATCTCCCGGATAATCCCAAAAGAAAGATGAGAAATCTTGCTCAAAAGGTGTTCTCGGCTCTACGGAAATATATGTCTGAACTTTTTTTTCAAATAATCGTATAATTTACTATTATTAGCTTGCATATTGTTGCATATTGTGATATATTATAA
This sequence comes from Sedimentisphaerales bacterium, assembly GCA_030640865.1. Classification (GTDB taxonomy): domain Bacteria; phylum Planctomycetota; class Phycisphaerae; order Sedimentisphaerales; family SM23-30; genus DAOVXR01. The sequence goes on from DAOWIP010000063.1 coordinate 826, forward strand.
CATATAGAAGCGAGGAATTTAGGATGCAATTGATGTCGATCGAAGATTTGGCGGTTTATTTGGGCGATTCGAAGCGGACTATATATAAGTATATAGCCAGCGGGGATTGTCCGCCATATATCCGGATCAGTTCTAAAAATATCAAATTCGACCGAGCGGACGTGGACGCTTGGCTGGAATCGAAAAAGGTCTGCCCGCAAAATATGAAAGAAAGGAAAAAAAATGATCTATAGTGCTTTGTCAATCAGTAAAATGTTTGCATCCGCGATGCCAGGTCTGATGGAAATTCTTCTCGTACTCATAGTATCGGTACTTCCTGTTCTTGGAATTATCTGGTTCTGTCGCTATTTAATCAGGAATACCAATGAATCGAAGCGATTGCGTATGGAGGTTGGTAAATTGGCGGACGAGGTACAGCAAATGCGGAAAAAATCAACGGATAAATCCCAAAAGATAAACTTGGATTAAGTAAAGTCGGTCTGTGATGCGGTAAAGGATTCAAAAAAGGATATATCTCCAAAAAATAAATGAAAGGAAAAGAAAATGATAGATGTCGTTTTAGCGTTTGTTAGTATTGGATTTATAGTAGTTATCGCTGTTTATGCGTTCATATTTTCTCTGGTTATCATCTGCTTGGTCCGAGTGTCAAGATACTTCAGGGATGCCGGCAAAGAACAAAAACTTATACGTATGGATGTTGGCAAACTTGCGGATGAAGTTCAGCAGTTACGGCAGGATTTGAAAGAAAATAACACACACAAAAAGTCAACTGAATCAAACTGATGAATCGTCAGTTAGTCCTTATGGCGGCGGGTATATCCAGACGCCGGGGTGACCAGACGGGAACCGGCAGACCAGCCAGGCGGTTCGTTGCATAGGCCTGATAAGTAAGGCATACCACAGCCACTGCTATTGCGAGCAAATCCGGCCAGGCAATAATTGCCCCAAGCCCCACGACCAGACCGCTCGCGCAAGCCGGAGGATGGGGGCAGGACAGCTTCAATAATAGTGCACTCGAAACTGCCATGGTCAGTGAGGCACTGCACAGTAAGGGCCAATTGCCGCTCTGAAGAGATACGGGTGCCCCGGAACAATAGCTCACAAGGTTCCAAATAATAAATCCGGTGGCCAAGCTGATCCAATGTCCTATAATGACGCTACGGGGCGCAGCGGCGAGAGAAAGGGGAGAGCTAAAGAGTATGAATGCCGACGGACCCAAAGCCGGAAATGCCAGTGGCAAATCGGTAAGCCATGCAAAAAGACTAAGAACTAAAATGGCTAAGCCGGCATTGACGGCGATAAT
>DAOWIP010000330.1 GCA_030640865.1 Sedimentisphaerales bacterium
AGAATTGAATTCGACCGTATGGTTGCCGACTGACAGGCTGCTTACCGTAGCGCCACTGTTTTGCCACGAACCACTGTCCACCCGCCACTGGGCACCGGCATCGGTAGCGCCCTGTGGGGAAATAGTTACACACAGCGAACCGGTCTGTTGTGTGTATGTTCCGCCCGCGTTCTCTGTTTGACCATCGTTGATCTGCACATTCTGGTTGGCCGGTGTGTCCCATCCGGTAACAGAATTGAATTCGACTGTATGGCTGCCGACCGACAGGCCACTTACGGTAACACCGCTGTTTTGCCATGAGCCGCCGTCCACCCGCCATTGGGCACCGGCATCGGTAGCGCCCTGTGGGGAAATAGTTACACACAGCGAGCTGGTCTGTTGGGTGTATGTTCCGCTTATGTTAGTTGTTTGACCATCATTGATCTGCGCATTCTGGTTGGCTGGTGTGTTCCAGCCGGTAACAGAATTGAATTCGACCGTATGGTTGCCGACTGACAGGCTGCTTACCGTAGCGCCACTGTTTTGCCATGAGCCACCATCAACCCGCCATTGGGCGCCGGCGGTATTCGCCTCCGTAGGAGATATCGTTACCTGCAGCGAGCCGGTTGGAGCTGCGCCATTGACGACCACAGTTACAGTATCGATATCCACCAGACCATCACCATCAGTTGCCTTGAAAGTCAGTACATGAGTACCTTCGCTCAAGGTTCGATCGAGAGTACCTCCGCTGATAAGCAGAGTCGATCCATCATACCAGCTTAAATTAGTGATGTTGTTCTCTGCATCACTTGCTGCCCCTTCAAAGTGAACTTGGTCCTCTTCCGGGTCAGTATCCGTCCCTGTTGCCGCGGTTGGGGGATGATTGGCTGAACAAAGGGTAGAAACCTCGCCCGCGCTTAAGACGCGATTATAGATGCGAACATCGTCAATCAAACCATTGAACGACTCATCACGCCAGTCCGGATTTCCTGTATTTCCGATGTCCGCAAAAGTATTTAAGCTCGCCAAACCAGTGTAGGTGCCGTTAGCCCTGGGCGTGCCATTAACATAGACAACATAATTTGTACCATTCCAGGTTAGTGTGATATGATACCAGGTGTTCAATGAGATGCTTTCAATATTAGCGCCGACGGCGTGAGAGTCACCAAGCCCCAGATTAAGAAAGCCCTCGTTAATGTATAGTTGTATTCTATCACTCCAGGAACCAATCGCATGGCCAAAGAGATAATAGCTTCCCGATACATCCTCCGCTTTGGCCCACAAGGCAACGGTTCCATGTCCGGCACTTAAATCGTCTGTCGGTATCTGTACAGCCCCGTTAGTCCCATCAAATTGCACTGCGCCGCCGCCGGGAATCCAGTCAACGGCCGGCGTATTAACCAATGTCCCAGTGTTACCCTGCCCGGAAGAATCCGCTGCGGAATCACCCGCAGCCTCAGAAAAATGCCAATGCCCCACCGGCTCATCACCCGGCCCAGGACTATCATCATTCACTATGATACATTCACCCTGATTATCAGCAATCGTGGCGTTGGCAGGATTGGATAAATTGATATGAAAGGTTTCATCAGGTTCTATGTTTGTATCACCATTTACCGATACGGTAATCGTTCGTTCCGTTGTCCCGATGGGAAAAGACAGTGTATCGGAGACAGCGACATAATCACCATCCGCCGTTGTGGCCGTCCCGTTTGCTGTGGTGTAGTTCACGGTTACGATCTCATCACCAGCCGCCGAAAGAGACACGGTAAAAGCGACATCGGCTGTGCCGCTGTCCGCTTCCGTTATGCTTTGGTCGGAGATGGAAATAAGAGGCTGAGAAGGTGTGCCTCCATATTCGTAGCAACCGGCATCGGGTGGGATTGAGCGGTAAACGCCGAGAATATCCGAGATAGGATAGTTTGCAGGATCACCATGCCCTACCCCCAGACTGCTCGCTGATGCGTGTCGGAAATCGCCATTAGCTGAATCTACGAACAACGCAAAAAATGCAGGATTGTTCCAATCTCCATCGAGAAAACCTGTAGTATCCGCAAAATCAAAATCAGTATCAGCCCTGTTTATGATATTGTGTCCCTCTGCAACAATAGCACCATAGTTACCCCAGTTTTCCGCTTTAGATATGATATTGCCTGCAATAGTATAATTAGATGAATGTCTGGCTAATTCCAAAGTTCCAATAACGATATTGTTCCTGAAAATAAGACCGTCAATAGCACTTACACGAACAGTTCCCGTTTGTTCATCCGTAGCACTTGTGTACGTGTTGTAAAACAGGTTATTTTCAATCAGCCAGTTGTGCCCAGCAGCTTCCGTATAGCTGGGAGCAAGAGCTGGATTTAACCATACTAACTGATGGTCGGAATTATAAAACTTATTTCCACGTACAGTAACATTGTCACTTTGGGTAGTAGGCGCATTTGCCTGCATCAAATCAGTATGCGCAAGACCACGAAAATAATAATTAACATTACTTGGCGTTCCACCATCAGCAATTGTCTTACTTAAAGTGATTTCAGTATCACTAACTATCGTAACGTAAACATTATCTTGATTTACTTTAACATTATTACCCGATATGACGACAAGTTCTGTCGCAGCAGCAAAAGTGTCGCCTGCAGTATTCCACAAAGCATTATTATTAGTCATTGATAAACCATTAGCAGCAAATACTGTGTCAGTAGGAGTCTCAGCTAACGTAGGTTTATAAACTTCGAGGTCATAAACATCATTGCCCTGTATCAAAATATCATTAACACCGCCAAGAGCAATGTTGTCAGATGCGATATTGTGAATAGCACTGTCTATAACTTCTACGCCAACTGATTGGTCAATACTTATACCTGTATAACAATCAGAAATATCTGAATTAGTTATACTGACATTATTAGCTTTTATATGTATGCCGGTAACAAAACCAGACAAAGAACTTACCCCTGTACCTCTTATAGTACAATTGTTTATATCAATATTATTAGCGGTATCATAAATTTGAATGCCTATTCCATTTGCATAGCCAACAACATCAGACAAAACATAGCCATCCCCTATAAGTGTCAGATTCGTAAATTCCCAATGGTCAAAACCAGATACTTTAATACAATAACCATACGTACCATCTTGGGTGATAATCAAGCCATCTATCTTTATATACGCCGTATTTGCAGTATCGCCGATACACAGTATTCTATCCACACTTACTTCATCACCATCAGCCGCTTGAAAAGTTACCCAATCATCGTACAGAGTCCCGTTTATTTGACTCCAATCACCATAATCCCCATCAGCCATTATTACAGTATCACCACCTGTAACCGAAGATCTTGCCTTCGCAAGGGTTTGCCAAGGCTGTTCGCTGGTGCCGGGATTGCCGTCGTTGCCGTTGACGGCATCGAGATAGTAGGTTGCAGCAGAAGCGAGGCTGGGGCCGATAAGGCAGGCAATCAGCAGAAAGGGTAGATAGAATCGATGTGAATGGTGAATTTGCTTTTTATTGGCCATTGTTTATCTTACCTTGCCTCACTATATATTCGTATAATTTAGCGCAAAAACCTACCTATATTATTATGCTTATCTAATTTAACATATAAATTGTGTCAATGCAAATAAAGTAATAAAATAGAAAAGAATAAGAAACTGCGGAGAAAATATGGCACACGGATACAACGGATGAATATTTTAGACACTGATTAACACTGATTTTCACTGTTGTTATGAACATTTGTGAGACTGTCTTTATCGGGAAACACATCGGATAAGATTTATAACCTCTTGTTATATCAGTGGTTATCTGTGTGAACATGTCCCTGCGCAGGCGGGGAACAGTGTCTTCTACTCTCTTGTGTCGCTTTGTAGTATTAGGTTGACTAATCGGGTTTTTCATTTTACACTATCTATATCGATTATACAGGACACGGATGTCGGCGGCTGAATATAGTGCTAACAATTGGAATTTTCCGTTAATACGCGGGTAAATGCCTTTACGACAAAGTGTTACGGTCTTGCTCGCGGGAATTTCTATACGCGTTGCGTGTATATTATACTTTTTGACGCCAGCGTCATAAGTTCGGAGCGACCTCAATCAGCCTGAAAATGCGGGTTTTTACTGTCGATTAAGACTTTTGGCGACATTATCTTTTTTACATAAAGTGGATGTGATAATCGAACCGATTATTCTCGTGTGTTAGTTTTTTTTGGCTTTTAGCTACCATCAACGGGTTATATTTTTTTAGACACTGCTAAATGGTTGGTTATCGGAACAATGAATTAAGAGTATGGAACACGGATCCGCCGCAGGCGGACTGATGCAACGGATGGACAAGATTTAAATCCGTTTTTATCCGTCTAAATCCGTTAAATCCGTGTTCTATAACGTGCTATAAACAGAAACGGGATAAATTGAAAAAACATATTCTATATACCGGTCGTATCTGGCTCTGGTTGCTTGTAGTGGTTTTGCTGCTGGGGTCAGGGGCTGCCTATCGCGCTGTGGGGAAGCATTACCGTGTCAATATCGACAGGCCGATAAAATTGCCGGTTCCACTTGAAGATTTCCCACTGAAGGTGGGCAACTGGGTTGGTAAGGAATCGAGTATCCCTACTATCACCAGGGAATATATGGAGAAGAACTTCGCGGATGATTTTGTCAGCCGTCGTTATATCGATAGTGTAAGTAACCAATGGGCCGATGTTTATGTCGTATATTGCGCTTCCAAGCCGGGTGGCATTCTTGGCCATCGGCCCCGTGTCTGCTACCGCGGCCACGGCTGGATACACGATAATACCAAACAAATAAATGTGGTTTCTCAATCAGGTAGGAACATCTCGTGCCTTTTGCATCGGTTTCATCGGCCAGCCCCGCAGTATGATTCGATCATCGTTCTGAACTTTTATATCCTGAACGGCCAGATCACGACTGATGAGGATAAGTTTTCCGGTTACTGGGGCCGAAGGGTTAATATCGCGGGCGATCCGGCCAGATACGTGGCCCAGGTGCAGATAAGCTCGGTCCATGAGAATTTCGTTCGCTCGGCCGCGAGGGAGTTCACAGACCTGATAATGCGTTTTTTGCCGGATGAGAGGGAGAAGTCAGAGGTCAGAAATAGGAAAAGATGAAAGATTTCAGGGAAATGCAGGTTTGGCACAAAGGGCATAAATTAGCTTTAGAGATTTATAACCTGACGGCTAAATTTCCAAAAGAAGAAATTTATGGACTATCCAGCCAGATTAGAAGGGCTGCCGTTTCCATACCGACTAATATCGCTGAAGGTTGCGGAAGAGGAAGCACTAAAGAGCTAAAACAATTTTTAAGGATTTCGATGGGATCAGCATCAGAAGTGGAGTATCAAATTTTGTTATCATACGAACTGCGTTATATGAACCGTGAGACATATGATAACTTAAACTCTGATATTCAGGAAATCAAGAAAATGCTATCGAGCTATATAGTTAAAATAGATTAGAAATTAGAAATCAGAAATCAGAAGTTAGAAATCTGACAATCTGAAATCTGATATCTAATTTCTTTCTACTCAAGTGGTTACAGGAATTTTACGATGTAACC
>DAOWIP010000191.1 GCA_030640865.1 Sedimentisphaerales bacterium
CGTCTCAAGTCCCTGCAAAAACAGAAAGGCGTTAAACGGCGACAGGCACGCCCCAATATCGCGTAATAGCTGCAAACGCGCCTTCATTATATAAGCCGCCCCTCGGATCAGAGCTTCATCGTGCAGACCGAACGCATCCCAAAACACCAGACCGTGGTATGATGGATCAGGCTCGGTTATCTCCGGGAAATTACCTTTCGACCAGTCGAATCTGCCGGAATCCACTATTGCGCCGCCAATACTTGTGCCGTGACCGCCGATAAACTTCGTCAGAGAATATACCACAATGTCGGCGCCATACTCGAAAGGATTGAATATCATAGGCGAAACGGTATTGTCAACGATCAGTGGAAGGTTATGCTTGTGAGCTATTTCGGCTATCGCCTCGAAATCGCTGACGTTATTTTTGGGATTGCCGATAGACTCGACATATAACAGCCGGGTATTCTCATCTATTGCGTCGGCGTAATTGTCAGGGCTTGACGCATCGACAAAGTGCGTTTTTATGCCCAGTTTTGGCAGCGTATAGTGAAAGGCGTTATATGTGCCGCCATAGAGCGAATTGCTGGACACTATGTTTTGGCCGGTACTTGTAATATTCAGTACCGCCATTGTGATCGCAGCCGAGCCTGAAGCAAACGCCAATGCCCCTACGCCGCCCTGCAATGCCGCCAGTCGCTTTTCCAGCACATCGGTCGTCGGATTCATTATCCGTGTGTAAATATTGCCGAATTCCTTCAGGCCAAACAGATTGGCCGCATGTTCAGCCGAGTCAAAAACATACGATGTGGTCTGATAGATCGGCACCGCCCGTGCATTGGTAGCCGGGTCCGCTTCCTGGCCGGCATGCAAAACTTTTGTGCCGAATCCGTAATTATCGTCTTTTTTCATTATTCGTATCCTCATCAACTGTCGTCTTGCGTCTTAAACAGGATAAAGTTAACACCGCCAGCAGCACAATTGCCCATATATGATACCACCAACTGTCCTCCAAATGTGCGTGGGTACTGCTGTCAAGCATTGGTAGAGACCCTTCCAGCATCGGAATCATCCAATTTAATAGCAGTCCACAGCCAAACGCGCTTACCGCGATAGTTACAATATACAGTATAGCTGTTCGTCTGCCGAGCACTTTCCAGATCGTGGTAAATGTAGCCGCGTTGGTCGCCGGTCCGGCAATCAGAAACGCCAGGGCCGCACCAGGGGAAGCGCCCATGTGCATAAAACCAGCCGCGATCGGTACCGACGCGGTTGCGCATACATATACCGGCACTCCCGCCGCCATCAACACTATAATCGAGAGCACCCCTCCGCCAATATACGCTGACAAATGGTCTTGCGGTACTAACACCGCCATCACCCCTGCGAGAAGGACGCCTACCAGAAGCGCCAAACCGATGTCTCGCGGCAGAGTCAGAAGACCATAGCGAAGAACACGCAGCAGAACACCCGGCCGGTGTTTGCCGGCACAACACGCCGCTTTATTGTGTGTGATCGTATTAGACGCAACCGTGGCGTCTGTTCTGTTTGGTTCGCCGAAGAGTATCACGATACCGCCTCCGATTAAGCCGGTGAGCAGGGCGACAATCGGTCTGAAAATCGCGAAGATCGGCCCAAGTAACGCGTATGTTACCGCAATGCTGTCAACACCGGTCTGGGGCGTGGAGAGCAAAAATGAGGTCGTGGCAGCCTTGCTGGCGCCATGCCGGCGTATAGAGGCCGACACCGGAATTACTCCACAGGAACAAAGCGGCAGCGGCACGCCGAACAGGGACGCCTTCAGCACCGGCCCCATCCCACGCCCGCCAAGGTGTCGCTCGACCCACTCCGGCGAAATACACACTGACAGCACGCCAGCTACCAGAAAACCAAACAGCAGATAGGGTGCCATCTGCCCCAGTACCTGCCAGCTTTCTGTGATTATGTTTGTTATAATATCGTACATCTTTATTCGAACTCAATTACGGCCTTGATTTCGTTTTGTCCTTTTTTTCCAAAGGCTTTCTGCCAATCGTCAAGAGAATATCGCCCGGTGATAATGCCAGCGGCTGTTTCAGGAAATTTCTCTCTGAACGTACGCAGATACCGCAAAGCCATCTCAAAATCTTCCCGTGAGGCGTTGACCGTTCCGGTAACGGTCTGATTATATCTTACAAGGTTTGCCATGAATGTGTTACCGTCAAAACATATTTCCTGCGGGCCTCGCGGCACACCTGTAAGTATCAGGATGCCGTTACGGCTCAGCATCTCAGGCAGGCGAAAGGTCAATTCCGCCAGTCCTGTTGCCTCAAATATCAGCAAAAAACCGCCCTGCTCTTGCGCGAACCGCTTGTCCTCATCCGTGGCAATATTAAGATATTTCGCACCGAAGGACTCGACAAAAGCACGCTGAAAATCACCTTTTTCGCGACGGCCCAGAACACTTACATCATAACCTTCGACCACCAGCAATAAAGCCGCTAACATACCAATCGGACCATGCCCTGCCACCAGGGCCTTCTCCTGTTTCCCACGAAACGAACAGGCCCCATCGAAGCACACCCGCCCCATCAACCTGGCGGCCACCTCATAGGCCTTGGCCGAAACGCTTATCGGCTCCGCCAGCGCACCCAAATCTTCCATGTCCTGTTCAACGCGAATGAGATATTCCGGCTTATCGGTAAAATACTCTGTAAAAAATCCATGGACCTTGTGGATACCGCGTTCTGTGTACTTACCCGTATAGCAATAATCGACGTGTCCTGTCCGGCAGGCGTTACACTCACCGCACCCGCGGCGTACCAGTACGGTTACCAAATCACCCGGTTTAAAATCGGTCTCTGCTTCATCGCCGACACTCTCAACTCTGCCTAAGCATTCATGCCCCAGAACCAGAAAATCTTCACCAGGCGGAACATCCGGAATACCTCGTCGAATAATCTCCCGATCGGTTCCGCACAGCCCGCAGCGAACAGTCTTAACCAATACTTCATTGGCCTTCGGAGATGGTTTGGGAATATCGATCAATTCGACCGCTGTTGAATTTTTGCGTAACACAATTGCCTTCATAGCTTAGCGCTCCTGTCGTATGCTTTTACTACGCTGCGGCTCCTCTTTCACAAAATTGATGCCATCGCCAAAAACGCTTTACTCCCTCGATTTCGGAGTGTGTGGACTGTTTTTCGGATTTTTGGCGGTTGCATCAAAATTCCTTTATTAACCAAGCATTTCAGCCAAATCGTCATCGACATTCGCGATTCCGCCTATTCCGAAGTTTTTCACCAGGAGATTAACGACCGCGGGCGAGAGAAATGCCGGCAGTGTCGGGCCGAGGCGAATATTTTTCACGCCAAGATGAAGAAGAGCGAGTAATACAGCCACAGCTTTTTGCTCGTACCATGCGATGTTGTACACGATCGGCAAATCGTTGATATCTTCAAGTTCAAATACTTCTTTCAGCTTAAGAGCAATTACCACAAGGGAATAACAATCATTACACTGGCCCGCATCGAGAACCCGCGGAATCCCGCCAATATCACCAAGGTTCAATTTATTGTAACGATATTTAGCACAACCGGCCGTGAGGATAATGGTATCTTTGGGTAGTTTTTCAGCGAATTCCGTGTAATAGTTTCTACCCTTTTGCCTGCCGTCACAACCGGCCATTACGACAAATTTTTTGATTGCGCCTGATTTGACGGCATCAACCACCTTATCCGCCAGGGCAAGCACCTGATTATGAGCAAATCCGCCGACAATTTTGCCGGTTTCAATTTCCGTAGGTGCCTGGCATTTCTTAGCCATTTCGATTACTTCCGAAAAATCCTTTACTCCGCCGGCTTTTCTGTCTGCGATATGCTTGACACCGGGGAAAGCAACAACTCCCGTAGTGAAGACCCTGTCTTTGTATGAGTCTTTTGGCGGGATAATACAGTTAGTCGTCATTAGAATCGGACCGTTGAAAGTATCGAATTCTTTGTTTTGGAGCCACCACGAGTTCCCATAGTTGCCGATAAAGTGATTATATTTTTTGAAAGCGGGATAGCAGTTTGCCGGAAGCATCTCGCCGTGAGTATAAACATCAATACCGGTGCTTTC
>DAOWIP010000561.1 GCA_030640865.1 Sedimentisphaerales bacterium
ACTGGAACTGAACGAATTACTGACGGAACTGAACGGTGATCGGATTGGGATTGTGGCATTCGCTGGTTCAAACACTGTTGTTTGTCCGCTGACGCAGGATTATGGATTCGTGCGTCTGGCCCTGGCGGACGTTGGACCGGACAGCGCCGGACAGGGCGGCACTCTGATCGGCGATGCCATTCGCAAGGCAGTCGATGAAGTCTTCGATCAGCAGCAGCGTGATTACAAGGACATCATTTTAATTACCGACGGCGAGGATCATGAAAGTTTCCCCGACAAAGCCGCCCAAAAGGCGGCGCAGGAAGGAGTACGGATTTTCGCTATCGGACTGGGCGACGAAAACGAAGGCAAGCGTATTCCCATCACCGCACCTGACGGAAAAAAAACGTTTCTCACCTATCAGGGAAAAGAAATCTGGTCGAAACTCGATGGTGATATGCTCAGGAAAATCGCCTTTGCCACATCGGGCGGCAAATACCTACCCGTAAAAACGGGCGATTTCAGCCTGGTGGATTTTTACCGTGAGCTGATCGCTCCGTCGGAAAAGAAAGAACTGGAATCGACAACGGTCCTGAAATATGATGAACGGTTTCAGGTTTTCCTGGCACTCGCATTGGGCTTACTAATTATCGAGGCACTGACAAGTGAACGCAAAAAAAATTAATCTTCTCGTTACGATATTACTAACCGTGTTGGCCGTTAATGTTCGGGCAGGCTCGCGGGACGAATTGGTACGGCGAGGCAACCGGCTCTATCGACAGCAAAATTATCAGAAAGCGCTCCGGCAATACGACCAGGCCAAGTCGGAAGGTTCGGACAATCCATCACTACAATATAACCGGGCCAACTGTTTTTACAAACTGGAGGATTATACCAAGTCGATCAATCTGTATAGAGAAGTCTCGGCCAATGCCAAAGATATGCAACTGGCGGTTAGGGCCAAATATAACCTCGGTAACTGCCACTTCCAGCAGGGCGTTAAACAACGGGACGCTAACCCGCAAAAGGCATTGGAAGAGTTGGCGGGCGCTGTGAAAAATTATCGTGAATCGCTGGATATGAACCCGCAAGACGACGAGGCCCGGCGTAATATCGCAGTGACGAGGCTTGTGATGAAAGACATAATGGACCAGATCAAAAAAGATCAGGAAAAACAAAAACAACAGCAACAGGATAAGGACCAAAAGCAACAGCAACAAAAGAATCAACAGCAAGACCAGCAGGACAAACAGAAACAAGAGCAGACGCAGGAACAAGAGCAGACGCAGGAACAAGAGCAGAAGCAGGAACAAGACAAAAAGCAGGACCAGCAGCAAGATAAGACACAGGACCAACAGGAGAAACAAAAGCAACAGCAACAACAACAGGAACAGCAACGGAAAGAGGAACAAAAAAAACAACAACAGTTTGAGCAACAGGCGGCACCTGATACTACAGCCCGGAATATTCTGAATGAAGAAAAGGAAAGGAAAGAACAGCGTAAAATCAGGGTAAGAAGTGGCGGGTATCAGCTGGCCGATAAAGATTGGTAGTGTGGATTCTTAACCCATTAGCGTGGGGGGCTAATAATGGGGGAACCCGTGAACGGTTACGTATATATATTGTAAAAAAATATTAGTTTTTCATGGGGGCTTTGCTTGCCTTACGGGCTTTGGTGGTCTTTTTAGATTTTGCGGGGGCGGTTTTATCTTCCTTTGAAGAAGATTTCTTCGAGGGGGATTTCTTCTTTTTGGTACGGCCGAGCATTTCGTCGGCTTCCTCATACGTTTTTGGCGGCCAAACGCCCTTTTCCTGCAGTTCCTTCAAATGGTCAAGTTGCTTAATACTGATGATAGTACGGCACCTTGGGAATTTTCCACAGCCGAGGAACGGACCGCGTTTGCTTTCCCGAATGACCAGTTCGCCGCCGCATTTATAACATTTGATGCCGGAAGGTTTCGGCGGCGCCTTGGGCGGTAATGGGTTGCCCTGCTGGTCGAACTGCTGAGTGGTTTTGCATTCGGGATAACCACTACAACCGAGGAACTCGCCGAACCGTCCCTTACGGTGGATCATTGGTTTGCCGCAATTAGGACATTTGTGATCGGTCTCCTTTGGCTCGGTCATTTTACCGTCGCGATCACAAGGAGAGGCGAATTTACACTCAGGATAGGCACTGCAAGAAAGAAAACGGCCGTTTTTACCAAAACGATAGACCATCGGCTTACCGCATTCCGGACAGATATATTCCGACGGCTGAGTTTCAGCCTTGGCGTGAATCATCTCCTTATGGGCACGGTCAAGATTTTCCTTGAATGGGCCGTAAAATTCATTGAGCACCTCCAGCCAGTCAAGATGCTGTTCCTCGATTTTGTCAAGTTGTTCCTCCATATGACTGGTAAAGGTTACGTTCATAATGCGCGGGAAATGCTCGTTTAATTTCTCGGTTACAACGATACCGAGATCAGTCGCGTGGAATTTACGTTCGAGTTGTTCCACATAACCACGGTCCTGAATGGTGGAAATAATCGAGGCGTAAGTGCTGGGTCGTCCGATACCTTCGGCTTCGAGGGCCTTGACCAAAGACGCCTCAGTAAAACGAGCGGGCGGCGGGGTAAAATGCCGCGAAGGTTCAACGCTCACAGGCCAGACAGGCTGGTCCTGTTCAAGGGCAGGCAGAAGCTGGTCACCATTGGCAATAGTCAGGCCCACAACCTTCATAAAACCATCAAAAACGAGTTTTCGACCGGCGGCCTTGAACAAAACCCGGCCCTGGTCAGTTTCAGCAGTGATGTCAATATTAGTTACGTCCCACTGTCCGGGAGTCATCTGGCAGGCGACAAACCGTCTCCAGATCATATCATACAGCTTGAACTGGCCGGAAGTGAGATAGTCCCTTACCTGTTCAGGCGTGATGTGAACGTCGGTTGGGCGAATGGCCTCGTGGGCCTCCTGAGCGGATTTATTGCTGGTACCATAAGTATTAGGGGCCTTGGGCACATAGGCGTCGCCGAAATTACCGCCGATATACTCACGAACAGCGGCAATCGCTTCCGGGGCCAAATGAGTACTGTCAGTACGCATATAAGTAATCAAACCCACACTGCCGAGATTTCCAATCTCCATACCTTCATACAACTGCTGAGCGGTTCTCATAGTGTTTTTAGTGGAAAAACCCAGTCGATTTGCTGCCTGCTGCTGAATTGTAGAAGTAATAAACGGAGTGGGCGGCTTTGACTGAGTGCGTCTGACGCGGATGTCGCTGACAATGAAGTCCTTGCCCTGTAGGGAGTTATGAATTTTCTTGGCGTCGGATTCATTATTCGGCCGAAACGATTTTCCGGCCAGGCTGGTCAGTTGCGCCTCAAGGCATTGATGCTCCGCGAACCACTGGTTTTTCTGCTTGTTAGTAGGGCCTTGAACAGCCTGACCGTTGGCAAGTTTGGCTCCCTCGAAATCATTGAGGAACTTCCGATATTTGTTATGCAGTTCCGGATTATCGGTAGCAGAGAATATACCGGTTATTTTCCAGTACTCCTCCGGCTGAAATTCGCGGATTTTCTTTTCCCGTTCCACGACCAGTTTGGCAGCTACAGACTGGACGCGGCCGGCAGATAGGCCGCGGGCAACTTTTTTCCAGAGCAGAGGGCTGATTTCGTAGCCCACAATTCTATCCAAAATCCTGCGTGCCTGCTGGGCATTGACCTTTCCCATATCAAGCTCGTGCGGATTGGCGAAGGCCTGCTGTATTGTACTCTTCGTAATAGCGTTGAAAACGACCCGGCAGAATCGCTCCGGAGGGATTTTCAACGCCTCAGTCAAATGCCACGCGATCGCTTCACCTTCACGGTCAAGGTCAGGTGCCAAATAGACCATATCTACACCCTTAGCGGCTTTTTTCAGGGCGGTCAGTGTCTTTTTTCGGCTGGCCATTATTTCGTAACTCGGTGTGAACGCGTTAGTTATGTCAACTCCCATTTCCCTGCTCGGCAGATCGCGGATATGACCCATGCTGGCCTTGACCTCGAAACCGGGGCCAAGATATTTTTTGATTGTTTTTGCCTTGGCCGGTGACTCGACGATTACAAGAGCCTTATTGCCGGAAGTTGATTTTTTAGTAGGCATAATGAGTTATCTACTTATGCTATAATTAGTTACGTTAAATATCCGGCCCGCCAAATCAATTCTTCGACGGGCGAATCAGGCCTGCCAAGCCTGAAAACAGGCCGAGTTAGACGCAGAACTCTATCGACTATTTCGAGTTATATAGCAAAGAAAAAATATATTTTTAGAAAAACTTATTGTGTTAAGAGCCTAATTTAATTGCAAATCCGACGCAATTGATTTATAATTCAGGACTTATTTTGGAAAAGCTGTAAGCGTTCAGGCATATAGGAGCACCTCTCTGAAATACAGAAAGGTGCCACCCAATTTATCATCGTTCAATCAAAG
>DAOWIP010000329.1 GCA_030640865.1 Sedimentisphaerales bacterium
GACATTGGTAATAAAATCGGCGTCGTCGGCAACCTGCACGACAACATCGAAATAGACCCTCGCCTGCTTGTGGAAATGCCATAAAAGAATAGCATAAATCTCATGCTGTGAGCCGAGGTCAACTGTAATATTTTGCTTAAACGGACCCAACTCCACATAACTGCCGTCTGCAGCCGCCTTGTCGCCGTCGGTAATATATTCGACTTCGCCGATAATCGGCTCCTCGTCCGAACTGGCAACAGGCTTACCGACCGACACATTCACACAGCCCTTCGGAGCCATATAAGGAGGACGCGCCTTGCCTAACGGTTTCTCCAGATTGGGTACCAGGATATTCTGCGGCGTCCCTTCGAACATCGGCTTGGGCAGCACAAACGGCAGAGCGACCAATTCATTGGACACTTTTTTCGTTTCAACCTTGGCAGCTTCTTTACCGCCGTTTTCCTTTGCTTTGGTGCCGTCGGTCGCACCTTCTTCTTTTTTGCAGGAGGAAACGATCAAACACAGGGCCAACAGAATCAACACACTAACTTTCAGACTTACATTAACTTTTTTCATTTTTTGTTTTATCCTCTTAAAAAACCATAAAATACCTGATTCACACAATAACAAAACAGCATGTTACAAAGGTTACGTTCCTTTGTCAAGCCTGTTTTATGCAAAGCAACGCAAGCTCAAGCATTGTCAGCCGCCATAGGCAGCACCTTCGACTCAAGCCCGGCCTTGGCCAGGACGAAATATAGAACCGCACCGACGATAAAGGCCACCAGCGGAGCGGCCGGGACGTCAGCAAGGCCCACAAGTGGAGCCATCCCCACAACAAAGCCCACTGCCCAGGATATCCAGCCGGCCATATTGAACCCTGCCCATGGACCGGCCCACTTTTTGCCGGAAAGGAAGTAATCAACCATCATCGCACCACAGATTGGGCCAAAAGAAGCGCCAATAACGGTAAAGACCCCCATTACGTCCCCAGCCCAGCCCGTAATAGCGAGGAGAATACTCACAGCAGTGCCAATTCCAACTGATATGAATGGATTCACCTTCGGAAGGGTCGTCTTGAAACAGTTAGCCGCGATGAACGACGAGAAGCAGGCCGGCGGGAAGGCAGCCAAAGCTAACAGCAATGCCATAGTCTTACCGGTTCCCTCCGATCCCATTACCATACCCATAAAACCCGGGTCCGCCGTATTAAGGGCATACTTGCCGCCGGCGCCAAAAGCACCCGCCGCAATGAGCAGCGCAGCTCCCCCGCCACTATAGTAGCCAGGGCAATGCCGATCAGACCGCCCATCTGGACGTTTTTTCCGTCTTTATTGTTCATGCCGAAATCGACGCCCGCGGCGCCTGCCGTGGCGAAAAAGCCCACGACGTAAGTAATGCACAGGGCAATCACTCCGAAAACGCTCAGACCAACAGCCTCACTACCTTCCGCAGTACCGGCCGCTACGAGCTTTTGAGCGTCAAATTCGCCAACACCACCTAATGTTTTGCTTAACATTATGACCAGAATGACCAGGGGAATCAGTGGGAGAAAAGTAGCTATCTTGGCAACGTATTGGATGCCTTTCAACCCGACAAATGCCGCCAGAGCAGCCCAAAGAACAGCGATAACTTTCTGTGCTACCGGACTACCGCCGAACAAAGGGGCAAGGGCCAGTGAAACGAAATAGGCGTTGACGCCCAGCCAGCCGAATTGCAATATCCCCATAATAAAACCTGGCATTAAAAAACCACCTTGGACACCGTAAGTCGAGGTGCCAACAATATACAGTGGCAGGCCGGTCTTCATACCCAGAAGGCCCGGAATCAGATAGAACAGGAAATGACAAAGCAGAGCAGAAAATATAAGCCCTACAAAAGCGATGCCCAGCCCCTGGCTGAGAACGCCACCGGGTTCGTCGGAGCCGCCGCTGGCCATTGTGTTCCAAAACACAAACCATAACATTATCCCGGCGTACGTCGGCGCCGTATTTTTGTACCAAGGCGCCCGATTCTCCATCGGGTTCGGCTTGGCCATACTCACATAATCCGGTAGTGCTCCATTACTCATAACATGCTCTCCTAATCAAATATATTTTATCGGGTGGATTGCCGTGCCTGGCTCACTATCGCCAGATAACCGAACAATGCCCCGCTCATTACAAACAGCAATGTAAAATACCGATGCAGGTGATAGAGAAACTCCTGCCCTGATGTTCCAAAAATCGGAAACATACTCAGCACAATCGACAGCATCACCGGAAGAGACAGCAGAATCATCAGCCAGAAAAATACCTTGCGCCAGATTACCGTTGCGCTGCTAATGGTACTGTGCTCATCGAAAGTTTTCCAACTGAAACGCATTTGCAGATGGTCCCAGTCCTTTCGGTCGAAGCGATTCCGCTGGGCCGTTACCAGCACAAGTGCCACCAGACACACAGCCAACACCGGCGACGCCGTCGCATGCAGCATCAGCGAATACCCCGACAGAGGCTCACCCGTGAACATTGCCGGATAAAAACCGGTTACCATCAGAACCACAAAGCAAAGAAACGTCGCCAGTTGGATCAGCATTACAATAATCTGACCGAAACTTTTTTGCATAATGATCTGTACGAAGCTTTTTTGCATCAGCACCCGTTTCCTGCCGCCGGACTTTACCGTAATGATGTCCCGCATGGACTTTTGGTGTAATGCGATTGCCGCCAGAACCAACATAAAACCGATTACCAGACATATTCGATACATAATACTCCTAATGTTAAAATTTATCCCAGTTGCGCAATTCTGTCGTTCCAGCCAGCGACCAACGGGAGCGGATTTTGCCGGCTATGCCGGACAGAAAAAGTGGCTATGCCACCTCCATCCTCACATCACACTCTTCACACTTTTTACACCTTTCGCACTTTTCACACTTTTCTACCCGTTCACTCTTTTACTCTTTCGTATCCTCTTGCCCGCCTCGGCCGATGGAATCTCTCATATCTGTATCGGACTTGATATTTTTCATACGGTAATAGTCCATAATCCCCATATTACCACTGCGGAACGCCTCGGCCATTGCCCTGGGCACTTCCGCCTCGGCGAGCACAACCTTGGCCTGATTTTCCTGTACCAGCGCCTTCATTTCCTGTTCGCGTGCTCGTGCCATAGCTGCCCGACCTTCGGCTTCTGCCTGTCGCATTTGTTTGTCCGCCTCGGCCCGTTCGGTTTCTAACAGTGCTCCGACATTGGCCACATCTCTCACGCTCGCCACGCTCACATCGGCAATGTCGATAGAGACAATCTCAAAGGCTGTCTGGGCGTCGAGTCCACTTTCCAGAACTTTGCGGGAGATACGATCGGGATTTTCTAATACATCTTTGTAGGTATCGGATGAGCCGATAGCGCTGACGATCCCCTGGCCGACGCGCGCGATAATGGTTTCTTCCGTCGCTCCTCGGACCAGTTGGGCTATATTACTTCGTACTGTAACTCTCGCCCGGATAAGCAGTCGAATCCCGTCTCTCGCTACTGCGTCCAGCATAGCCGTCCCTGCCTCTTGGGTCGGACAGTCGATAATCTTGGGCTTAACCGTTGTCTGGACCGCGTCGAGAATATCACGACCGGCCAGATCAATCGCGCGGGACACATCCAGCGTCAGGGCAATTTTGGCACGGTGTGCCGCTATCATCGCCTGTACCAGTTTTATAACCTGACCACCAGCGAAATGATGCGCCTGTAATTCGGTGAACGTAATGGGAATGTTTGCCTTGAACGCTATTATCAACGCGTTGACACAGGTCATTACATCGACAGGGTCTTTACGGACCAGAAAAGCGCTTTCCAGTTCACGCGTACTCAAATCCTCTAATCCCGCCTGCACCGCTGAAATCCTCGCTGTTACCACCATCTGAGCCGGCACCTTTCGCAGCCACATCCCGATTAAATCAAAAAAACTTACTCTTGCCCCGCTCGACAGCGCCTGAATCCATATATTTACGAATCGGCCTATGACCAAAATGAATACCAGGGCGACAATGGAAAGGACAACTAATATCCCAACGGTAATTTTACCCATCTCTGCTAACATAATTGGTTCCATATTTTATTCTCCTGTTTTTGTAGGGTGGGGTCTCACCCCACGCGTTTTTCTGTCATTCCTGCGGAGGCAGGAATCCAGTTTTTTTATTCAATATTTCTTCGATTCGACGTTGAACGTTGAGCGTTGAATGTTGGACGTTCAATTCTTCTCTTCTCTTCTCTTCTGGATTCTGATTTCTTTCTTCCCTCTTTCTCACCACTCACAACTCCTCAACAACTATACTATTTCCCTGTATTTCGACTACCACAACTTCTATACCATCTTTTATCAGTTCCCCTTCGGAAACCACGCTGTATCGTTCACCCTCTATCTCCGCGATGCCGGAGGGCCTGAGCGGCGTAACCGACCGCCCACTTTTCCCCACCAGAGTTCTGTAATCTTCCATACTTACACCGGCCTGGCCGCGTACCGAGGCCGGCTCATTCGCGGGCGGCAATATAATCCTGCGGCCGATTGGTGTCCGCGGAAAAACTTTCAGACCCAGCACCAACAAAATTGGCACAGCGATAACCGTCGCCCCCAGAAAAATCAGACCAACGCCTTCTCCCTCCTGAAAGGCCAGTACCAGCGAACCGATTATTGCCCCGGTCGCCAATATCCCCAGAATCCCCGCCGACGGAATAAACATCTCCATAATTATCAGAGCCACGCCGACCAGCAGCAGTATGATTGCGTATGTCAACAAATGTATTCCCTATAAAAATTGGCCGCTTCTGTCATTCCTGCGAAGCATGCCCCTGCGAAGGCAGGGGGCAGGAATCCATCTTCTTTTGTTTTATTCATTCATTTTCACGATTAATTCAGAGCTTTGCGATGCCTTGAAAAACCTGTACCGCAGGCGTCTCGCCTGCAATTTTGATAGCTTCGCGAAGCGAAACTCTGCCCTTTCTTAATCAGTGTAATCCGCGAAATCCGTGGTTACTTCTTCTCTTCTCTTTTCTTCTGTCTTCTGACTTCTGACTTCTCCTTAATACCCTTCGTGGCTAAATTATTCTACAGTTCACAACTCCGTCGATACAATATCATCCGCCGTGTCGAACAGCCCGTCCGGCCCCGCCGAGGCAATCACCGGAAAATTCCCTGCCCCCCGATATTGATACCACAGCGGATGTCCCCACGAGTCGTTCACTTCCAGCAACGGTTTTGCCTGTCCCCTTATTGTTACCGAGTCATTATCATCGTTGACCGCTACATCTACCGGCAGCTTCTCCAGCATTGCCTTACAACCGGGGACGTCTTCCATAACGCAATACAAAAACTCTATTGACGCCAGCGCCAATCGCCTGCCGTCCTGCTGATCGGCGTTCAGCAAATCCATATCCTTCCAGACATAAGTATCATGATCTCCATCATCACTGACTGGGGCTAAGTTTTCATCAAAAAACTCCGATAACGCGTCGATTAATCCCACATCTGGCGGATTGGCAATAAAATCCGCAACATCCGGTCCAACTGGGAACTCAAAGCCGCTGCCTCGGTCGTGGAAATTCTTGTATTCACCGAGGGCGCTTACCATTATGCTGATGGTTCCTTTTGTAACTTTTTCTTGCGTCCTGGTCCGTACCGTTTGCGCGACTTTCACCATCCCTGTCGCCAGAATGATAATGATAGCCACCACCACCAGTATTTCTACCAGTGTAAAACCTGCCTGTCGTTTCCGTACTTCCATACTCGCCGTCTTTTCCACACTATTCAGCCCCTGCTGTTAAGCGAGGGGTTCTTCTGTAGGGTGGGGTTTTGACCCACGCGTTTACTGTCTCCCGCCTTACTTCTTCTGGAAGTTACATATATCGTCCGCCGTCCCATACTCATGATCCCTGCCCGCGTTGATCAGCATAAAGGTATCCTTATTGAAAGGCCGAGCACTACTCTCTCTAAGGTCGGTTTCCCTGCTACTACCACCTGGAACAATTCCTGTAATCGGATTCCATATAAATTTATAAAATCCATCATCTATATCCGTTGGATCGGCAAACATCGGGTGAAATGGTTCATTGGTGGACAGGTTTTCATCTTGAGTGATTTCCATATTATCATCATAGTTATAGATACTATAACCATAATATTCCCCACTCTGAGGCCAATGTAACCTTTTGCTCGCGCGAGCACGATAATAGAGAATGGCTTTCGGTGCTTTTCTATCAAGCGTATCAACAAATACTGAATTGTCATTGCGGCTACCATCTGGAAATTCAGTGCTATTCGCATGTGCCTCTTGCATTGTGCCCAGATTAACGTTTTCTATCTGCAGATAAGGACCCCATAGTTTTGTTTCCTCCAATCGCCCTGTGTTTGTGTTTAACTTCATGGGAATTCCATTTTCGGTATAGTAATAATGTTCGGTTTGGAAACCAAGGTACTCCAACCCAAATAGCGCTTCAACCAATCTGTGCGCTCCCTGGTCAGGTGGATCATCACCGTCTTTCCATTGCCTCTTAAGAGTCGTTGGCAATGTAAAGCCTGATATTACTTCATTTCGTATATTGGATGGTGGGTAATATCCCAAATCATTCGCGAAGGATTCGATTGCCACACCTATGCTGTGCAGGGAGGCTCTGTCCCCCACCTCTCGTGCCCGCATACGCGCCTCGTTCAGCGCCGGCAGCGCCAGTGACAGCAGCAGCGATATAATACCGATCACCGTCAGCAATTCCACTAATGTAAATGCCTTGTTTCGAGTTCTCATAATTTATCTCCTTAAATAAAGATTGTTATTCATGTCAATTAGCACTCATTCGTGGCTAAATAAAATCTGTGCAATCTGCGAAATCTTTGGATTCCTCTTTTCTTTTTTTTCTCACCACTCACAACCCACAACTCACCACTATTTTACGGCTCATACGCCTCGCCGCACAGGCCCCACTGCGAACTCAATACCGACAAATCCGGCAAATTCACGCAACCCTCGCCGTCTCCGTCTATATTAGCTATATTTTCTTCATCGCAGGTCAGCCACTCACTCAGCAGAATCGCCAGGTCTTCCATATCCACGCAGCAGTTACCGCTGATATCGGCTTCCGGCCGGTTCTTGCAGTGGTATTGCAGCCATCCTTTCACCAGGAGCGCCAGATCATCCACCTGTACACATCCGTCCGCGGTCATATCCGTTGTTACCACACACGGGTCGCAGCTCATCCATTCACTGGCTAACTGGTTGAAATCGATCAGGTTCGTAATATAATCCCCGTTAAAGTCCGGCAGCGGCTGTTCTCCCAACGACTCTGTCAAATGTACCGGCGTACCTTCCTCAACTTCATATCCAGCACACGGATCTTGCGAGATAACATAATATTTTGGAAGTGTCGGATGGTAATCGTAGCCAACCGTTCCCAATGTCAAATCTGCGTTCAGAATCGCCAATACCGCTTCCGTATGGGACAGTTCTACCACATCAGGCACCGGTATAAGCTCCGGACCTAATGACAGGACCATATCTACGGGCGTATCTTCCGGCACCCACAACCATGCCTCGGGGCTTTGACCCATTACATAACCAATGGGAATAGTATCATGATAATCTTCTGTAAATTCACCAATATCCAAATCCGCACCGGCAATAGCGATCACAGCGTCCACCTGACTCATACCCACCACGTCCGGCACCTCTACCATAACCCCCGTGTTAATTGTCAGCAGCGGCCGAAATTCTGCGACGTCTTCACTGCTGGAGAAGCATACAACTGTTGCGGCAACAGGGTTCATTACTATAATAATTCCGTGGTTGGAGCATGGATCATCAACCCAGCCCTGCACGAGGTTATTAGGCAGTGGTATTTCAAATTGACCGTTGTCAGAATATGGTGGGAATTCCGGGTCTTCCATACAATAATCGGTGACCATATTCCCCCTGTCCGTTCCCATCCCCTGGGCTCCCCAAACCGACCAGTCCACATCAGGTGATATTGCATGAATCCAATCGGGCGATTCCCATGCTCTCAGACATGGATATATATCAAGTGTTGCCAGAACCCATTCTACCACATCATCTTGATAAGTTAGCGTAAGTGTTGCGTTGACAACAGTCTCCTCTTGTGAAATCTCGGAGATGTCGAATCGAATCAACGTGTTGTACTCCTCGTCGCCGGAGGGATAATCTGCTTGCATCCGCAGACGTGTATTTGGAATGTAGCCGCTCTCGTGAATGCACTCATCCATACACCCGGAATAGCCCATCTCTCCTTGTCGGAAGGCAAACTCTTCACCGTAAGCCACCTGCATACTTCCGACAGCCGTAAGCATCAGCGAAACCATCATTATTCCGGCATACTTTTTCATCAATCTTTCTCTCAAAACCATTCTCTTTTCTCCTTATTCCTGAAATATGACGCCAGCGTCAAAAGTACTTTGCCCCCTCGATTTTGGGCGGACTAACTAAGGTTCTCGATCATGCTCACCATCGGCATAAACAACGCCACTACGATAAACCCGCAGACGCCGCCTAAGAACACCACCAGCAGCGGTTCCATCATACTCACCATCGACGCCACCGCAACATCCACTTCGTCATCGTAGTTATCGGCGATCTTCGTCAGCATCTTGTCAAGGTCCCCGGTTTCTTCACCCACGTCGATCATATTCACCACAATCGAGTCGCATACTCGCGCTTTTCGCAGCGGCTCTGCGAACGCTTCTCCTTTTCGGATACTATCATGCACGTTTCCCAGTGCCCGCCGATATACTTCGTTGCCGGCCGTCTCTTTCGTGATATTCAACGCCTCTAATATCGGAACACCAGCCGCCACCAGCGTACCGAGCGTTCGCGTCCACCGCGCGATACTCGTCCTGCTGATCAATGGGCCGACGCCGGGTATCTTTATATTCACCGAATCCAGCACATAGCGACCCGACTCACTCAGGCGTATCAGGCGTATCAACATAATAATTCCTACCGGCATACCTAACAGCCACGCCCAGCCGTATTGTTTCGCTATCCAGTCCGAAACTTCCAGCAGCGTACTCGTTACCGCCGGCAGTTCCATATCGAGGTCCCCGAAAATCTTCTGGAACTTCGGCACCACGACGATCATAATTCCCATCACAATACCCATCGCGATTGTCAGTACGCATATCGGATAGATCATCGCACCGACAACCTTGCGTTTCAGCCTCTGGGCCTTC
The DNA here is from genome assembly GCA_030640865.1 of Sedimentisphaerales bacterium. Lineage (GTDB taxonomy): Bacteria > Planctomycetota > Phycisphaerae > Sedimentisphaerales > SM23-30 > DAOVXR01. The sequence continues at coordinate 9,185 of DAOWIP010000329.1, forward strand.
TCCATAAAATCCGCCAGACGGTTCAGAATCAAATCCAGTACACCGCCCGCTTCGCCTGCCGACACCATATTTGTGTATAGATTATTGAAGGTCTTCGGATACCTCGCCATCGCTTCTGACAGCGTAGCTCCTGATTCTACGTCGTCAGCCACGGCTCGGCAAACATTTTTGAGTGTCCCCGGCTTTTGTTGCTGTTCAAGAATACGTAGTGAACGAAGAATCGGAAGGCCCGCGTCCTGCAGCGTACTCAACTGACGTGTAAATTGCGTCAGCATCTTTACTTGTACCTTGCCGCCTGTCCCTCGCGCTCGCTGAGGACCTTTCGCCTTGGCGCTTTCGGACTTCGCGCGACGTCGGCCGCCTTTCTCGCGTATCTTCGTCGGAAAATAGCCTAAGTTACGAATCTTGCTGATCGCTTCTTCGTTGCTCAGGGCCTCTATTACATCCTTGACTTCCTTGCCCTTCGCGTCCATTGCTTCATAATGATAAGTAGGCATAACAACACCTCTCTTTTATCTTGTAACAAAACTCCAGTTGTAACTAATTCCTGTTGCGTAAAATGAAACAAAGTGTGCCACGGCCGTATCGGCCGTGTTTTCTTCCATTCGATGTTGAACGTTCGATCTTCTTTTCTTTTCTTTTCTTCTGTCTTCTGTCTTCTGTTTTCTGTCTTCTGAATTCTGAATTCTGAATTCTGAATTCTTCTTCTCTCCTCTTCTCTACGCTTCTTCCAGTATTGTTTCCTTCACTACTTCTTCGATCGTCGTCAACCCCTCTAATATAGCTGTAATCCCAGACTCTCGCAGTGCGCTCATTCCTTTTTTCAGAGCCTTATCACGTAATATATTCGTTGACGACCGTTGCATTATCGATTCTCGTATATCGTCGTCCAGTTCCATAATCTCGTATAGGCCCATTCGGCCTTTATACCCCGTATTATTGCAATAGTCGCATCCTTTACCGTAATAGAACTGTTTGCCCGCCACTTTGTCCGGCGTCAGCTCCAGTTCCATCAGGGCTTCTTCGGTTGGCTGAAATGCTGTTCGGCAGTTATTGCAAATCTTGCGAACCAGTCGTTGACCTACTATCCCTTCCATCGTCGCTGTTATCAGAAACGGCTCCAGCCCCAAATCCAGCAAACGTGCGATCGAACTGGGAGAATCGTTTGTGTGCAGTGTCGAAAATACCAAATGGCCCGTCAGGGCCGACTGCACCGCAATCTGAGCCGTTTCCAGATCGCGAATCTCGCCTACAAGGATAATGTCCGGGTCTTGGCGCAGAATACTGCGAAGGCATCTCGCGAACGTAAGGCCGATTTCCGACCGAATCTGGACCTGGATTATCCCGTCTATATCGTATTCTACCGGATCTTCCGTCGTAATCAGTTTGGACTCCACTTTGTTAAGTTCGCTCAGTGCCGAGTATAGTGTCGTCGTCTTGCCGCTACCCGTCGGACCGGTAACAATAACTATGCCGTTGGGTTTGCTGATTAGCCGACGGAATGTACTGATTTCTTCAGGCAGCATTCCTAAACGATCCAGGTCTAATTGCACCTGCATCCTGTCCAGAACACGCAACACCACGCTTTCACCGAACATCGTCGGCAATACTGACACACGCAAATCCACCGGCCTGCCCTGTACTACCAGTGGTATCCTGCCGTCCTGCGGCATACGGCGTTCAGCTATATCGAGGTTTGCCATAACCTTCAGGCGGGAGCTTAGTGCCACTGCTATATGTCTTGGCGGCGGAATCATCTCGTACAGCACTCCGTCGATACGGTAGCGCATCTTGAACTCCGTCTCGAACGGCTCAAAATGAATATCGGACGCCTTATCGCGTATCGCCTGCAGCAGCACCAGGTTTAGTAATCGTTTTACCGGATTCGAATTGGCCAAATCTCGCAGCTCGTTCAGATCGATGCTTTCGCCGCGATCCTTGAATTCCGCCAGAAATTCATCTTCGCTCAGCTCTCCGATCAGTTCACCGATGCTCTCGGCTTTGCCGCTGTAATAGCGACCCAGAGCCTGCTCCAGTTGATCCGTATCTGTAATCATCGCCTTAATACTATAACCCAGCAATGTTCGCAGATCGTCTGTCGCGCGAAAATTGCTCGCCGTATCCATCGCTATTGTCAGCGTATTCGACGACTCGTCATATTCCACTGGTAATACTCGGTAGGTCATTGCCATTTGGGCCGTTATCTGACCTATAATATTATCCGCGACATCAATATTGGACAGGTCTATATAGGTCATCCCCAACTGGAACGCCAGTCCCAGGTTCAGGTCTTTATCTGTTATGTAACCCAGGTCCAGCAATACCTGACCTATCGGTATCGCCGTGGCCGACTCTTTCTGAACGCTTAGTGCCTTATGTACTTTATCACGGGTAATCTTACCCATCTTGATAAGCACTCGGCCCAGCGGTCGGCCTTTCAACTGTTCTATCGGTGGCATCTTTGCCATAAACTCAATTTCCTAACCAGTATTTTTGCTGTCAAAATCGGCGGGGTTCTTCTGTAGGGTGGGGTCTTACCCCACACGTTTATTTAGCCCTCGCTGTCAAGCGTTGGGTGGCACCTTTCTGTATTTCAGAGAGGTGCTCTTGCGCAATTTTTCTAAATTGCCACAGATGGCTAAAATGTTACCAAAACTCCAGTTTATACTATATTATACAGCCGCCACCTCGAATCGACCATTATTGCGGTGTTTGTAACATTTTAGCCAAATGTAGCACAAGCTCCCGGCTTGCGATTAAAACCTCTTGGGTGGCACCTTTCTGTATTTCAGAGAGGTGCTCTTGCACAATTTTCTAAATCGCCGCAGATGGCTAAAATGTTACCGGTGTTTTAATATCTTTCCAGTTTTTCAACAGTTTCTTTATTTATTTTATTAGCGTCAATTCGCGTTCATTCGCGGTTTCTTCTTCTCTTATATCTTCTGTTTTTCTCTTTTCTCACAACTCACCACTCACCACCCACAACTCACCACTATTTCCTCATTATCTCGTCCAGTTCACCATCGACTGACTTCTCTTCCTTGCCCTTCTCACTTGGGCCTAAGGTTTGACCGGCCTTTTTCAGTTTCTCACCTATCTCATGCGGCTCACGGGCATGATTAAGCATCTCTTCTTTATCGATAAGCTTGTTATTGTATAGTTGCCATAAATGGTCGTCCATCAACTGCATAGCGAACTTTTTACCTGTCTGGATGGCCGAATTGATACGGTAGGTCTTATTTTCTCGAATCAGGTTCGCGATAGCCGGCGTAATAACCATAAACTCGTATGCCGCCACTCGTCCTTTGCCTCCTTTTTTACGGCACAGAGCCTGGCTCAATACTGCGATCAGGTTCGTGGAAAGCTGTACTCTGATTTGTTCTTGTTGATTCACTGGAAACGCGTCTATGATACGTGTAATTGTTCCCTGGCAACCGGTTGTATGTACTGTACTGAACACCAGGTGGCCTGTTTCTGCCGCCCGTACCGCCGCTTCGATGGTTTCGAGGTCTCGCAACTCGCCAACCAGTATTACGTCCGGGTCCTGGCGCAGCACTCGCCGCAGGGCCTCTGCGAAGGTAGGAACATCAATACCCACTTCACGCTGATTGATTATCGATTTCTTGTGATACTGATAGTATTCTATTGGGTCTTCTACGGTAATAATATGACGGTCAGCGTTCTCGTTAATATAGTTAATCATGGTCGCCAGGGTTGTCGTTTTTCCGCTGCCGGTAGGACCTGTAACCAGGAACATCCCTTGAGGCCGCAGGCAAAGAGTTGATATTATCTTTGGCAGACCAATTTGTTCGAACGTCAACAGTTCGTTGGGGATCAGACGAAGTACCAGGCTCAGTTCACCTCGTTGACGAAACACAGATACTCTGAAGCGTCCTTTGTCGCCGAAGGCAAAACCAAAGTCGGTTGTTCCTTCTTCCTGCAACTCTTGTTGGTTACGGTCGGGCGTTATGCTTTTCATCAGGCCTGCCGTATCGTCTCCGTCCAGCACTTTTGTTTCCAGGCTTCGCAGATTACCGTGCAGTCGCAGCACCGGTGGTCGGCCCGTAACAAAATGAATATCTGATGCGCCCTGTTTTATGCAGGTCTCCAACACTCTGTCAATATGTATCCTCGACATCTTATTCTACCTTAAAAAAACCTGTGCCGCAGGCATCTCGCCTGCAGCCTTGCAACCTTGTACCGCAGGCGTCTCGCCTGCAGTCTTGTAGGGTGGGGTTTTACCCCACGCGTTTCTATGAATTCTTCTTCTCTTCCTTCGTTATCTTCTGTTCAATTTTTTCTCTTCTCTTTTTTCTTTTCTGTCTTCTGAATTCTGAATTCTTCTTTTCTCTTCTTCACTTTATCATTGTTTATTTTACATTTTACATTTTATTCAAGGTCCGCCTCAACCTGGGCGTTTCGGGCAACTTCTTCCATTGTTGTTATCCCTTCGAACATCTTTAGTTTACCATCTTCTACCAGTGACCTCATCCCGCCGGCGAGTGCCGCCGCCCGAATCTTATTGGTTGGCGCTCGATTAAACGCCAGCTCTCGTATCTCGGAGCTCATCAGCATCATCTCGAAAATCCCTTTTCGTCCGTGATAGCCTTTGTTATTGCAACGTTTGCAGCCGGCCCCGCGATACACTTTCTTATTTTCCATGGTCTTCTCGTCCAGGCCCAGCAATTTCATATACTTCGGATCGGGGTTGGGGTCCACTTCTCGGCAATCTTTACAAATTACGCGTATCAGCCGTTGTGCCATTATCGCCTGGATGGCGCTGGCTACCAGGAACGGCTTTACACCCATGTCTATTAAACGAGTTATGGCGCTCGGCGCATCGTTGGTATGCAGAGTACTAAATACCAGGTGTCCGGTTAGAGAAGCCTGAATCGCTATATCCGCCACCTCCTGATCACGGATTTCACCGATGAGTATGATGTTCGGTGCTTGACGCAGCATTGCTCGAAGGATACGGGTAAAGGTCAGGCCGATTTCCGTGTGTACCTGGCACTGGTTCATACCGGTGAAGTTATATTCAACCGGGTCCTCCGCGGTGATTATCTTTTTATCCGGTCGGTTCAGCACCTGCAGGGCCGAATACAGTGTCGTCGTTTTGCCGGAACCGGTTGGGCCGGTTACCAGAAAAATGCCGTTTGGCCGCTTGATGATCCTGAGAAATCGTTGATAATCATCATCAGCAAACCCTAACGCCTGAATACCTACCAGCACCGAATCGGGCCGCAGGATACGAAGCACAACGCTTTCGCCATGATAGCCCGGCAGGGCACTGACTCGAAAATCGATGTCTTGAGTGCCTATTCTCCTCTTGATACGACCATCCTGCGGCAGACGCCGCTCGGCGATATCCATACCGGAAATAATCTTAAGCCTGGTCATAATAACGGGTTGCAATTGTTTCGGAATATTGTCCCGCTCCATACACGCACCATCGATACGATAGCGTACTCGCACTCGGTTAGACATCGGTTCGATATGAATATCAGAAGCTCGCAGCTTCACTGCCTCGTCGATTATCTTATTTATCAGTTTGATAATCGGCGCCGAATCATCGCCCAGTTCATCGGCTTTTTCTTTCAGGGCTTCCATATCGATGGAGGCATCGACTGATGCGTCGATTGAGCTTTGGATTTCATCCATAGTCGCGTCGATTGATGAGCCGATCTTGTCCAAAAACGTGTCTATGTAGCGTTTTATCTTGCTTTTAGGCGCTAGTGAGCATTCCAGCTCGGTATTGAGCCGAAACCGCAGCAGGTCCATCATATCCAGGTCCAGAGGATCGTGAATAATAATGCGTAATCGGCCGTTTTCCTTGCCGATCGGCAGGACCAGATGGCGTCGAATCAACTCTTCCGGAATGTACTGTATGGCGTTGGCATCCACTACATGGTGGTCCAGATCGACATATTCCAGGTCAAATTGAGCCGCCATGGCCTTGGTAACCTGTTCTTCGTCCGCGAGATTCATCTCGATCAGGGCGTCACCGAGACGACGATGCGAACTGTGGGCAAGCTCCACGGCCCGCTGAATGTCTTTTTCGTCCACGACACCCCATTCGACAAGAATGTCTCCCAGTTTTTTACGTTTTCTAGCCATAGTTGACAGGCGGCTCCTACGTTATAAGTTCTTGTACCTACAGATGATATACTATGGTGTGTCGGCTGTCGGACTGTCCGACCAAGGGTGGGTCGCGGTCGCAAACAAGTCCGTCTGGCTGGTAATTAAAGCAAGTATATGTACCGTAAACACATATACCAATCCACCTCTGTATTGTACGCTAAATGTCTATACAGAGTCAAGACATAAAATCCCCCCTCAACCCTTTCCCTCCACGGAAAAATACACTAATACCAAAATGAAAATCCGGCCCGGAATGGTGAACGTAACTCCTTAATCTACGTTAAAAACGGGGTTTTCACTTTTGTCGATTTTTATACGAAATTGGCCCAAAACCGTTCATATTTTGCGATTTACCACAAAACGACGAAAAATAATTAACGCAAATCGACGGTTTCGACGAGTTTCGACCATAAATTCAGTAATAATAGA
>DAOWIP010000511.1 GCA_030640865.1 Sedimentisphaerales bacterium
AAGACGCATAAACGTTTTGTGCGGGTGAACGCCCCGCACGCCGGGGCGGGCACTACCGGCTGTAATCTCTGTATAATCGGCAGGTTGACCAAGCCACAAAGAAGCCCAAGAGACGCTGCCGATATGGGTTACGAAGAACTCATAACCGCTTAAAACAGAATACTGTCGGGGCATTCGATGTATATGAAAAAGTATATCGTAGCTATCGCCCGCTGGCCGGTGAGATTGTTCCTGTTGGCGGTGGTGATACTGGAGTGGTGTTTGACCACAGTGCGGTTTTTTTTAACAAAAATCGACATTGTTTTATTAGACGCAAAGACGCCCGTGTATCTTGCCGAAAAACCCGCCCAGGAGCCGCCACAGGAAGCGAACGATGAATACGGGGAGTCATTTGACCCGCAATCTGCGTATGCGTTCCTGGAGAACATAAGGCTATTAGATGACCAGGCGTTAAATGAGTTGCGGTCAGACTTTGAGAATACCAGGCCGGGGCGAAGAGCAAGGTTGAAAAGTAGCGACCGCCGTTTATATGCCGTCCTTATACCGACTGACGTGGAGAATTTGAAACGTATAATAAATGTGTTATGCGAAATGGGTTCAGAGGATTTATACAAATTCTGTTTAAAACACAAAGATTTATATAAATTGTAGTTTTTGTAAATATAGTAATAGATTTACCCTTTTACTCTTTGGCAGTCCGGATTTTGCGTAATTATCCGGAGTTAAGTATAGCGCACTGTTAGTGCTGCGTCTTAGTCAACACGGAGGATTGTTGGATAACGGGTCTGATGACCTTGCGAAATAGGTGGTTAGTATCTTCTTGTCAGGTCGCCTCTGGTATATGAAACCCTGAGGGGCCGGGTCGTCTCTGGTATATGAAACCCTGAGAGACCCTGACTTGTAGAGAACGCCGACCACGGAAGGAAATGCCGGGACCTTCAGTCTGATCATGCGACATTCGCAGAACGCCTTGGGATATTCGTGGCGATAGACGTACCGTTGAGACGACAGGATCGTCTATAATTCGCCATAAGAAGGTGCAAAAACTGTGCCAAACAGACCAGTGCAACGGTAACACTCTCGCTCTCACTAACCGGAGATTTCGGAAAAACCCCGAAATCCGGGCATGGTTTTTTTGTCTATGAATAATAAGTTAAACTGTTCATCTAACTTCCTGAAATGTTATGTCCGATGTGAATGTCCGATGTCCGACCTTTGCGTCGGACATCCTCTTGTGGATAACTTTCCCCGTTTTTCCGTTACGGGCTATTTACGGGCCTTTTAACGGGGTTTAACGGGATGTGGATAACTCCCTGAAAATTCTCATATAGCTGTAACAGAATCGCGAAATGTCGAAAAATTCTCATTTAGGTTGTCAACTCAATTCTCGCTAAGCTCTCTCGTAACTCTCTGTATTCCCGCCGCTTATCGGCTAACTCTCGCCATTCCCGCCGAACAACCAAATATCTCATATAGGTTGTAAGTTCACACCAAAAATTGTTGAAAACCGTTAAAAATTCGCGTTTTGCCGAAACGCGGAGAAAATTTCTTTCCGCAAATGGACAGTTTTCGACGGGTTTTTGACAATATTCAACACAAACAATCATATTTCGAGTAAAAGTGAATTTGACAAAAAATCGGCATAAAATGTCAAAATGGGTAACACGAAAACCAGAGGCTTGAAAGCCGAAAAGCTTGAAATTTGATATTTTTTTAAATTTTTACTTGACTATTTGGCCAAATAGACAATAATAAAAGAGTGGAAGAAGTGGACGAGTGGAAATTTTTTAAATTTTGGAAAGTGGATTGGTATGGATGACAAAACATCAGCGAAGTATGAAGCACGGGCTGAGATCATTAAGGCGTTGGCCCATCCGACACGTCTTTATATAGTCGATCAGTTGTCGCGCGAGGAAAAATGTGTTTGCGAGTTGACTGAAAAAATCGGGGCGGATATGTCAACAGTGTCGAGGCATCTTTCGGTTCTGAAAAAGGCCGGGATTGTCCAGATGGATAAACGGGGACTAAAGGTTTATTACCAACTGAGAGTGCCTTGTATTATGAAATTTTTCGAGTGCGCCGAATCGGTCATCCGAAACACAGCCAAAGAACAATTGGACATGGTTGAATGAGTTGGAAGAAAGAATGGAAAATACTGGTGATTATGGTTGGGGTGTTCCTCGGCTGTTATTTTCTGCCGGTAGGTAACGAGCGGTTCGACGGGGCCGTCGAGGAATCGCTGCAACTAATTAAATGGTACGCAAGAGAACATGTGGTGCTCTGTCTGGTACCGGCCTTTTTTATCGCGGGCGCCATAGCAGTGTTCGTCAGCAAAACGGCAGTAATGAAATACTTAGGCGCCAACGCCAACAAGATAATAGCTTACGGTGTGGCAAGTGTTTCAGGAACAATTCTGGCTGTCTGCTCCTGCACTGTACTGCCGCTGTTCGCTGGGATATATCGGATGGGCGCGGGACTTGGGCCG
>DAOWIP010000179.1 GCA_030640865.1 Sedimentisphaerales bacterium
ATTCTCGACCGCCCGCCATATCGCCGAACCAGCCCGAACTGCCGTCATGGCCGTAGCGGACAAAGCCGAGTTTCTCGCTCATACCCCAATCCATAACCATCCGGCGGGCAATTTCCGTGGCCTGCTGGATGTCCGCCTGGGCACCGCTGGAAATATCGTTACAGAAAATCTCTTCTGCTACTCGTCCGCCAAAAGCGATTCTTATTTCTGCCAGACAGTATTGTTTTGTGTACATTGTGCGGTCTTTTTCCGGCAGTGAGAAAGTTGCGCCGCCCATATCGCCTCTCGGTATTATACCGACCTTGTGCAGCGGATCGGCGTATTCCGACAAGCTCTGCACGATGGCATGGCCCGATTCGTGGTAAGCGGTGGTTATTTTCTCATTTTCATCGACGACCCGGCTCCGCCGCGCCCGACCCCAGCGCACTTTATCGCGGGCCTCTTCCATATCGTCCATCTCGACGCTTTCCTTGTTGGCCATAGTGGCCGCCAGCGCCGCCTCGTTTATTATCGCTTCTAAATCTGCCCCGCTGAACGAACTCGTGCCACGTGCCAAACGGTGAAGATCGATATCTGGTCCCATCTTGATCTTTTTTGCGTGTACTTTGAGTATTTCCATTCGGCCTTTGATGTCCGGCAGGGGTACGTAAATCTGACGGTCGAACCGGCCGGGTCGAGTCAGGGCGTGGTCCAGAACATCAGCCCTGTTGGTCGCCGCTATTACTATCACCTGGTCGTCCGTGCTGAAACCATCCATTTCAACCAGTATGGCGTTGAGTGTTTGTTCACGCTCATCGTGGCCGCCGCCGGCAATGTTGGCGCCGCGCTTGCGGCCGACCGCGTCAACCTCATCCAGGAAAATGATACAGGGTGAGCTTTCCTTGGCTTGTTTGAACAGGTCGCGGACGCGTGAAGCGCCGACCCCTACGAACATTTCTACGAAATCACTACCGGATATGCTGAAAAAGGGAACGTCGGCCTCACCTGCTATGGCCTTGGCCAACAGTGTTTTGCCGCAGCCTGGCGCGCCGACCAACAGTATCCCGCGGGGAATTCTGCCGCCTAATCGTTGGAACTTTTTTGGATTTCGCAGAAACTGGATAATCTCCTGTACTTCGTCTTTTGCTTCGTCTATACCGGCCACATCCTCAAATGTTACTCCGGATTGCTCCTTGTTGGACACACGGTGACGGCTGCGGCCGAAACTGCCCAGCATCCCCGCCCCACCGGCGCCGCGAAACTGGCGAAATATAAAAAAGTACATTATACCAATTAACAGAACCCACGGCAGCAGGGAAACCAGTATTTGAACGAACGTACTCGGGTGTTCGTACTTGAATAAAACACCGTTCTTACGCAGCAAATCGGTCAGACCTTTGGGTTCGGGACTGAGCAGTACCACCTCGAATTTCTTCTTTTCTTTTGGGTCTTTTCCGACCATAGCTTCGTCTTTCATTTCACCTGTCAGATGGTCGCCGGAAATTGTAACCTCACTGACCTCACCGTTTTGCACCCGTTTCTCAAACTCGCTGTACGGAATTTTCTCGGTATGCAGCCCCATATCTGTCATCATCGAGAACATCATTACCCCGAAAAGGATAATTAGAAGCCACCCGAACATATTACGCGGCCTCTTGATCCCCGCTCCCGGCCCTGATGGGCCGTCGGAACGCTTGCTCTTATTACGGTCATTGTCATTTTTTTGCATCATTTTATACCGACTAATATTCGTCATTATCTCTGTAGGGTGGCAGCCACCGAGTCTTGTAGGGTGGGGTCTTGCCCCACGCATTCCTTAAAATGTTCACATTCGTCATTCATTTCATTCTCTTTTTTTTCTGACTTCTGACTTCTCTTCCTCACCAGGTCTTTTCCATTTTTTCTACGATTCTGACTGCCAGATCGTTCGCGCCTTTGCGTACTGCGCTGCCTGAACCTGCACCAAGCAGTACCGCGTAATCACCGCTGACCTGAAATGTCTGGTTATCGACCAGCAATTCGCTGTTGCGCAAGTCTTTCCATATTACGTTCACTTTAAGCACAACCTTGTTTTCTAACGGTCGATCCAATTGGCGTTGTTGGGTCAGCACTGTTTCGCCGATGCCGAGGATACGGCCGTACAATATTGTATCGGCTTCGGACCGGTTGGAAACCACTTTATATGGTGTGTTCAGTTCAATCTGTCGTGCCAGGGCGCCGGTAATCTCGAACTCCACTTGACGGCGGAAGCTCTGAGATTCGAATATCGGTATAAATACGGTCTCGACATCTGTCCGATAAAGATTCCCCGTGGAATACCCACAGCCCATCGGCCAACACATAAACGTAAAAACAATGAGTATCGAATAATATTTCATTCTATCTTTTATCTTCTGAATTCTGAATTCTGGCTTCTCTTTCTCTTTCTTCTTCCTTCTGAATTCTGAATTCTGAATTCTGAATTCCTTCTTCTATATTGTCTTGTGCTTCTTGAGCCCATTCGGTACCGCTCCATTGTTGGCGAATCATTTTCCAATATAATTTGGCTGATGCGTTTTTATGTGTTCGTTGATAGTAATTCGCGATTTCGAGTTCTTTTTGTGCCTGCTGATCGCTGATCAATTTCATTTGGCTATTGACATTGGCTTGTCGGGCTTTTTTTGGAAAGTTCAATTGATATTGTTGGTATCGGATCAGGGCGTCTGCCAGGCAGGTCCCATCGTACTCTGGGCCGAGAAACAAGTTATGTGTTACCTCGGCGCATCGCAGCATAGCTTGTTCGTAAAGAGCGGCTATGCCTTGGGAGCTTCGCCGGCTGTTTTTGCACTCATCGATCACTGCCTGGTAGTCATATAGGGCTTCGAGCAGGCGTCTTTTATCATTATGATAATCGGCTTTGATCATCAGCGCTTTGGCTGCCAGTTCTGAACCGGGCCATCGCTGGGCCGCCTGTTCCAGTATAGTTACACCTTCTGTTCGGGCACTTGACGGTATAAAACCGAAAACTTTGCGTTTTTTGCCCATCAGAAACAGGCAGGCGATCTCCGTTTCTTTGTACAGAGCAGCCTCAAAAAGCTCACTCGCCGCGTGCTCATCCAGCAGCTTCTCGAAGCTCTCAAACGCCTGATAATACAATTTGCGATCAAAAAAAGCCTGGCCCTGGAGGAAAAGAGCTTTGTCCATATTTGGTGATTTTTTGTTGTTTTTTATCCATTTCTTAATGCTTTTACGTTCATTTTTTTTATCCAGGTCGGCTCCCAGCACGATTTTTTCATCAAATTCGACTAAATTTCGCTGTTTTTGCTGTAAATACACTATTTCTTCACCCAGCCGATTTTTGTACTCACCGGAAACCCCACACCCCCCACCGAGCACAATCAACATAATTGCTGCTAATATAATACAAAATATTTTCATAGATTATAGGTCCTTGCCGATATTCCCATCGGCGACAAATCGGCGATAAACGGTTATTATATCCTTTAATGTTCGGATTGCAATGGAATAATGCCGATTGATTAAGTGGAAAAGCGCGTGGGCCATAGGTCCACATTACATATTGAGGAAAAACAGATGCCGATTTTGGTGCCCGTTTCAGAGTTAGAACTGGGGATGTGTCTGGCAAGCAATATTGTCAACCGCTACAGTGTTCTGCTGCCCCATGGACATACGATTTCCGAAAAAGATATTATGTCACTCAATCGACTCATACCAGAAGGTATGGTCCAGGTAGTCGATCCCATTTTAGACCAGATAATCGAGTTCCAGGATGATAGTTACGATCAGAATGTTTCTCGCGTGGTCCGCAAGAATGTGGCATCGGTGGTCAGCAAAGTCAGCGAACAAGTTCGATCGGGTGTGTGCCTGACCAGTGATAATATCGCGGGTATGCAGGAAGTGATCGATGAGATGCTGCGCTATCTGCGAGAGAACCCGGTAACAATGGCCCTGATCGAACAAAGCAGCGGCTGGGATGATTACTTACAACAACACAGCTCCAGCGTGTTTTATCTGAGCCTGGTGATCGGCAATACGATTCGCAATTATATCAAGGGTGAACGGGAACGACTCAGCGCCGCCACATATATCCACGATAGTTTAAATCTGACTCCCCTGGCGACGGCTTCACTGTTTCACGATCTCGGTATGGTACCGCTGGAATACCTCTACCGCAAAAAGGTGCCGCTGACCGATGAGGAAAAAGAAAAGATTCGCCTTCATCCTCATACCGGCGCGGATATGCTGCCTGATAAGATAGAACCGATTGTCCGGCAAATAGTGCGGGACCATCACGAGAACCAAAACGGCAGCGGTTATCCGCAAGGTCTGCCGGGAAATAAAGTCAATATTTTTTCACGTATCATTCGCGTCGCGGATGCTTACGCAGCAGCCATATCAGATAAAGTATATAAAAAAGGCAAGCCCTCAACGGCTGTTCTCCATGAGATGCTGCACGGCGGCTATCGTCATTTTTACGACCCGGTGATATTAAAGGTATTTGCCAGTATAGTTCCGCCCTTTCCAATCGGGGCCAAGCTGAAACTTAAGAACGGATATTGGGCTGTGGTTGTGCGGTACAACCACGAGGAACCGTTCCGGCCGAAAGTTATTATCGCATTCGACGAATTCGGTGATCCACTGCAGCAGGACCAACTCGATACACCCTTTGCCCTCGGCTCGCGGACAGGTACAGAAGTATGTATGTTCGGCGGTGAAGATATGTCTTTTCTGAACGAGCAGGCGGAAAGCCAAGATGATTCAATACTCCCGCAAAGCTATAGTGAATTGCTCGACTTTTCTTTGCCTTGAAAAAGAGGAACAGAATTCAGAAGAGAAGGCTCAATGTAAAATATAAAATGTAAAATAAACAATTAAAGAGAAAAAAAAGAAATGGTGCGATGTATCGCACCCTACTTAACTAA
>DAOWIP010000543.1 GCA_030640865.1 Sedimentisphaerales bacterium
AACCGGTGATTTTGTTGGCGCGGACCTTGTGATTAACGAGATAACGGCCCAGGCGACAGGGGCAGCCATCGTTGATCCGAGCGTCGATACCATCTTTGAAATAGGTGGGCAGGACAGTAAATTTATCTCGCTCGAAGACGGTGTAGTGGTTGATTTCGAGATGAATCACGCCTGCGCGGCGGGGACGGGCAGTTTCCTCGAAGAGCAGGCCGAGCGGTTGGATATGAGTATCAAGGAGCAGTTTGCCAACGAGGCATTTACCAGCGAGGCGCCCGTTCGGTTAGGCGAACGCTGTACTGTATTTATGGAGTCAGACCTGCTCAGTTACCAGCAGCAGGGCGCCGAGCGGAACGATCTGGTAGCGGGATTGTCATATTCCATCGTAACCAATTATCTTAATCGCGTAGTGGGCCACCGCCGAATCGGACAGCGGATATTCTTCCAGGGCGGCACAGCGTTCAATCAAGCGGTAGTATCGGCGTTCGAGGCGGTAACCGGTAAGAATATTATTGTGCCGGACCACCATGAAGTAACCGGCGCGCTGGGTGCGGCGGATCTGGCACGGCGGCACATGGAACAATTGGACGGACAACCCAAGAGTACATTCAGAGGCTTTGACCTGTCCCAACTGGAATACGAGATAAAGACCTTCGAATGTACTCACTGCGCCAATAATTGCGAGATAAAAGAAGTGATTATGCAGGACCGTGATCCGCTTTATTACGGCTCGCGCTGCGACCGCTATAATGTCAAAAAAGACAAGGTGAACACGGACCATCTGCCCGATCTGTTCCGCCAGCGGCAACAGATGCTTGAGCGGTTCGCCCGGCTGGATAAAGAAAGCGTTACCCGGAAAAAAGACCGGAAGTTCAAAGGTACCGTCGGCCTTCCCTTATGCCTGAGCAATTACCAGTATCTGCCATTGTGGGGTACATTCCTGGATGAGCTTGGTTTTGAGGTTGTGCTATCAGGCCGCAGCACGAGAGACGTGATTCAAAAAGGTGTGGCTGGCGTGCTCTCCGAGACGTGCTTCCCGGTGAAAGTGGCTCATGGGCATGTACTGACACTGGTGGAAAAACAGGTCGATTATATCTGGCTGCCGAGCATCGTTTCAATGCAGAAGGATTATCCTGAAAACGTACATAATCAGCTTTGTCCATACGTTCAGACGATTCCCTATCTGGTCAAGATGGCTCTCAAAGCCAAGGGGATTGATTTAACCGGCAGAAAAAATCACCTGATTGATCTGCCGGTGCGTTTTCAGGACGGTCTGAAGACGCTGCGTCGGACGCTACGGTCGCTGACCGAAAAGTTGAATGTAACCAAGGCCCAGATCAACCGCGCTATTGATGTAGCGACGGAGACGCAAAAGTCGTTCGAGCAGGCCTGTGTCGGGCGCGGCAGAGAGATTCTGTCCGAACTGAAGCCCGAACAAAAGGCGTGCGTGGTTGTTTCGCGGCCCTATAACGGTTGTGATCCCGGTGTCAGTCTTGATCTGCCGCGTAAGCTGCGCAAGATGAACGTTCTGGCGATTCCGATGGACTTTCTGGACCTTGCCGGCGCGAACATAACCGAGCCTGAACTGCAAAGAGATATGTACTGGAAATACGGTCAGCGTATTTTCCGCGCGGCCCATATAATCCGCGAGAATCCGCGTCTGAACGCGGTTTATATGAGTAATTTCAGTTGCGGGCCGGACAGTTTTATTATTACGTTTTTCAAGGAGTTGATGACCATAACAGACCCGGACGGCAGTGAGTATCGCAAGCCCGCGCTGGTGCTCGAGATTGACGAGCACAGCGCCGACGCCGGTGTGATAACACGACTGGAAGCCTTTCATGAAAGCCTCAAGGCTGTCGAACAACGACGCAAACCCACGACGACAATTACAAAAGCACCTTCCGTTCAGTCGCCGGACAGTCCCTGGCGGTGTGAATGGGGCGATTGTTCGGGAAGGATGCTTTACGTTCCTTATATGGGTGATTGTTCCCATGCGATGGCGGCGGCGTTTCGGCATTGCGGCCAGGATTCTCATGTTATCCCTCTCGGTGATGAAGAAACGCTGCGGTGGGGCCGCAAGTTCACGTCCGGCAAGGAATGTCTGCCCTGTATTATCACTATGGGCGATATGCTCCAAAAGATTAATGAGCCTGGTTTTGATCCGAACAAGGCGGCGTTTTTTATGCCGGGCAGTAGTGGGCCGTGCCGGTTCGGACAATATAATTGTCTGCAGCGACTGGCGCTCAAACAGTCCGGTTTTAGCAATTCGGTGCCTGTAGTGTCCCCCAATCAGGACAGCAGTTTCTACGATGCCTTCCGGCGTTTCAAGAAAGACCCAACGCGATTGGCATACAATGGTATCGCCATGATCGATTTGCTGGGTAAGGTGTTGCTGAAGGTCAGGCCTTATGAACAGGAACCGCACCAGGCGGACGATGCCTATCAAAAGTGTCTGCAGCGGATTATCGGCGCTATCGATGCAGGTATGAGCGAAAAAGAATTGATCGGTCAAATGGAAATCTGCGCCAATGAGATGTCGCAAGTGCCGCTGGACAAATCACGTCAAAAACCATTGGTTTCCGTAGTAGGTGAGATATATGTCCGCAACCATACCTTTGCCAACGATAATATAGTCCGCCATCTCGAAGAACTGGGTGCTGAAGTGAACCTGGCTGGATTTGTAGAATGGCTTTACTATACGAACCATACGCGTCGTCTAATGGCACGGCGATGGAGTGATCCCAAATTGTTTGTGCAGAACGTAATCAAGAATCATTTACAACATAAGATCGAACGAAGACTGGCTGAACCTCTGGAGCGGCAGTTTGGACCGTTGGCCGAAGGTGATATTCGAGACGTGATAAAGATGTCCGATCCTTATATTCATGAATCCTTTGAGGGCGAGGCTGTGCTCAGTGCCGGCAAGATGATAGAGATGTATCACCATGGCACCGCGGGGGCCGTTAGCGTGGGGCCGTTCACCTGTATGCCTTCGTCTATAGTCAGCGCCGCAAGCCGACAGATAACCAGGGATTGCCGTGGTCTGCCGATTATCAATATCAGCTATGACGGCCAGCAGGACCCAACACTGCCGACGCGGTTAGAAGCGTTTATGCATCAGGTTCATAATTTCGACCGTAGCAGAACCGCAGGCGAAGTTCCCGTTCATGCTCAGTAGAGGGTGG
>DAOWIP010000298.1 GCA_030640865.1 Sedimentisphaerales bacterium
GATTATGCCGGTTGCTGCAATGCGATAAACTCCAGTCCGCAAAGCGGACTGCTCTTGAACGATTTTCTACAAACTTTATTGGAGTTGAACCAAGAAAACTAAAGCCCATCCTACGGAACTAATACCATCGCCTGATGTGTACATCAGACGCTGCCACCCGTCGGCGGATATTATATTGTTATCTGTCATTGATACACCTTGTATAAGAACAGCATGGGCTTAAGTCCATCCTACCATTGCTGCTAATTTACCACGAATTGTTGTGGTTTTAAAGCCTTTTTGTTGACGCCTGGAGTTTTGCAAAATGGCGATTAGGCGTAATAAAACACGGCCGATACGGCCGTGGCACACAATATGTCATTTTCCGCAACAGGTACCAGCTAAAGTGTTACGAATCGCATAAGCTGTCAGAGAGCATTGAAAGTAAATTGGATCCCTTCGTGGGCGGGAACGGTAAATTTTGTATATACTTGGTAAATCAGGAGTTATGTGCGTCGGTAATCTGAAATCGGCGGGTTTGGATTAAATATTTGTCTTGACGAATGATGGAGATTTATATAAACTGATATAAGACAGCCGAATAGGGTGAAGATCGGCAGTATGTACAACACGGCAGCAGCAGCCGTGTGAACCGCAAAACAAGCCTCGAAAAACACCCCGCGATGCTGATTTGCTAACGAGGGCCGGCAGTGGCTCACCTTCGCAGGTTAGTCATTAAAAGCACTTGTCAGTAATCCTGCCTTTTTAGCAGTAAAAAGAACTGCCGCACAAAGTAAAAACCAGCATTTTAATACCGTAATAGGAGTTAAGAGATGTTACGCAAAATCCGTCGTCAATACGAAAAAGTTACTGCGCGGAGAAAAACAGGTGTGTCGCAAAGCAAGACGAGCCTTCGTTTAGAGAATCTGGAACGGCGAGTGTTGCTTGATACGGCCGGCTGGTGGGATGAGATCGGCTGGCGCGGCGCGAGCGGCGGCGGGGTAACATGGGATCGGGCGGACGACTGCGCAGAAGCCCAATTAGTGCTGAGTGTAGATGGCGATCCGGTAGTTTTATGGTCGGAAGGGGCATTAAGCGAATATGTCGGAGGAAATGACGGTTCGGGCCGGATGCCGTTCCACTTTGAGACGGAAGGGCCGATATACGCGCGGCAGTTCGGCGGCGAAGACGTCGGCTGGTGGGACTTGACGAGCGGCAGCGCAGACTTGACGTCGATAGCCACGGGCAAAGAATTAGACGCGGCGTCAGGTCCAAACGGTGAAATTGTACTGGTATATAACAGCGGGGGTGAAATATACGCTAATGAATGGGACGGCACACAATGGAATTCGTTAGGCTGGATAAGCGACGAGCAGGGATTAGAAGAAGACGGTACACAAACGCAAGGGACAGTAAAAGAGAAGCCGAGCGTGGCTGTATCCGATTCGGGAGAGATATTCGTTTCCTATACGTCACATCGACCGCTGAGCGGTCAACGCGAGATCATAGTCAAGAAATACGGTTATGATTTCACTGACAGCGAAGACGGCCCTCCACAACCGACCGATTTGATGTGGGTGGAACTGGCAAACGAGGGGATAGAACCGTTTATCGCCGGGGCAGGGCAAAGCCCAACAGGCGGGGTCAGTAATGATGAGGGTAATTCATACGATTCGTCGATAGCAGTTGATCTGGAAGGTCAGCCGATAGTGGTCTGGGTAGATGCGCCGTGGGAACGAGCCGCGGAGATTTATGCGAAACAATGGGACGGGGACAGTTGGGAAGAATCAGGACTGTATAACGATTCGGGTTCGGCCAGTGATCCGGACGGGGACGGGAACGCGGGCGTCAGCAATGATCAGTGGCAATCGATGCAGCCGGATGTGGCGGTGGCTCCGAACGGCGATGTTATTGTAACGTGGGTGAACTGGGGGAACTGGGCGGGGGTTGGCGATTACAGCGAAAGCGGCATATTTGTAAAGATGTTGCATAATAACTCATCAGTCTGGGAGGAATACGCGGCGGGCAGCGCCGATGGAGCAGGGATCGCACAGCGTGACGATGTGTTGCCGGAAACGGCTGTGGGGCTGGGCTGGTACTATTCGCCGGAAATCGAGATGGACAGTGAAGGGCGGCCCTTTATTATCTGGCAGGGGTACGGCGAAGGGGAGCGCTATACGGCAAACCGATTTGCGCCTCTAAACGATGTTGAATCGCCGATGATGGGGGTTTATGCCAGCCATTATGAAAGCGGTGAGTTCAAGTTGCTATACGATGCCGGAGAGGACGAGCCGCGGGGAACGGCGAATCAGGGCAGCTATATAGCTTGGATGCCGGCTGCGGTGATTATTCCGTCATCAGAGGACGGAGTCGAAGACGAGTTGGTCATGGCCTATACCTGGCATGATACTATTTATGGAGCGTTTCATCTCGATGATGAGATTTTTGCCCAAGCCTGGAACTCGCAGGATAGTACGTGGGATACATTTGGGCGCGGTTCCGACAGTAACGGTAATGATGTAATCGGTAGTTATCCGGATGCGATCTCTTACCCACTGTTGGGGATGATAGACTATGACGGTGATCCGAATACAGAGCCGGACGTTATGGCGGCAGTTCCGGTGACTGATCCGTTAATAATGAATTCCGGGAGTGTTTATCGATACAGCCGAGACACCGGCAGATGGACGGATGATATCGATATCAGTTTCGGCGCGACGTTTGATTTGCGGGGAGAGCCGGAATATGAATACCAAGTGGATGGCAATCCATTGCTGGCGTATCTGGACGACGTGACGTTTGAGCCGTTTGTATATGAATGGGTGGGCGGCGAGTGGAACCTGGTGGGCGATCTGTCGGAAATGAACGGCGCGGCAGGAGAGGCTGGTACGCTGCGCGATAAGGGTATTTCGGTGCAGGCAGGCCCGGACGGTACGATTTTATTGGTATATTTACAGTCGAACGGGATTAGCGACGATTTGGTTTCGCGTTTGTGGAATCCGCAGGAAGGTAGCTGGTTGGACGCCGGGGGCGGTATGGTGGATAAGAACAGCGGGCTGGAAGCGGCTGTTTTCGATGAGTTCACAGGCTTCGATTTCGACGTTAACGGGGACCTCAGCGACGGGGAATACAACAACAACAACGCACGAATATATGAGCTTTGGGGATGGCGATACTGGGACGTCAGCAATTACAATGACAACGGAACGATCTACCCTCCGGACGATACCAGGATCGAAGGTACGATAGAAACGGGAGCGGGATATTCAACGCCGGGCTGGGTGGATAATGACGGCAGTCGGCGTA
>DAOWIP010000198.1 GCA_030640865.1 Sedimentisphaerales bacterium
AACATAATCCCGGCAGTGCCGTGCTGGTTACCGATTCCGAAGAATTGGCCAATGCTGTGGCTCGACACATCGATTTACAACTGGCGCAGTTGGACCGTTCCGCGGAAACCACCTCTTGTGTGCGGGAATTCTGCTTAGCTGTTGTTACCGGCGATCTAAACGAGGCTGTTACACTTGCCAACGAATTTGCTCCCGAACATCTCCAGATCGAATGCCGCGACAGCGATGATCTTGCCGGGCAAATCGTCAATGCCGGAGCCGTCTTTATCGGCCATTATTCACCTGTAGCTGCCGGGGACTATTTCGCCGGCCCTTCGCATACTTTGCCGACTGGCGGTTCGGCTCGTTTCTTTGGTGCCTTGAACGTGAACGATTTCCTGAAACAGTCGAGCATTATCAAATATGACCGGAAGGGCCTGGAAAACGCTGCCGACAAAATTGAAAAAATCGCTCTCGCCGAGGGCCTCGATGCCCACGCTCGCTCGGTGAAAATACGACTGACCGAATAAATAAATTGCTCGGTGCCACTTAGCCCTCGCTGTTAAGCATGTCCCCGCGAAGGCGGGGGCGGGGGTTCCCAAGTAGGGCGGGCCTGTGGCCCGCGTTTTTTTCTGGGTGCCGCCTTTCTGTATTTCAGAGGGGTGCTCCTGTCGATATAAAATAGGTTTTATTATTTGTTCCAGATGTTTATTTGGATATTAATCCTATGTCTTTTACTTTTCGCGACAACATTGAAAAAATGCGGGGTTACACACCCGGCTTCCAGCCGGACGACCCGGCGGCCATCAAAATCAATACTAATGAAAACCCTTTTCCGCCTTCGCCGAGGGTCTTTAGGGCCTTGGCTCGACTGGACGATGAGGCAATACGCCGTTATCCCCCGGTACACTGGGACGAGTTCCGCCGGGTGGCCTCGGATGTACATACCGTGGAGCCAGACCAGATCATTTGCGGTAACGGTGGGGACGAACTGCTGACTATGCTGGTTCGCTGCTGCTGCGATAGTAACAGGCCTTTGGCCTATCCGGTACCGACCTATTCTCTTTATCCGGTACTGGCCGCCATCCAGAACTGCCCCACCATCGAAGTCCCCTGGCCGGATGATTTCCACATTCCTGCCGAACTCCACGATAATAAAGCTGCCTTGACCATCCTCTGTAACCCCAACGCTCCAACCGGAACTTTCGTACCCGTATCCGAAGTAGCCGACCTCGCCCGGCAGATTGAGGGCGTACTGGCCGTTGACGAGGCTTATGTCGATTTCGCCGAGGACAACTGCCTGTCTCTGCTGCGAGAGTTCGACAACGTTATCATCCTCCGCAGTATGAGCAAGGGCTATTCGCTGGCGGGACTTCGGTTTGGCTATGGTATAGGCTCGGCGCGAATTATCGAAGCGATGCTCAAGGTCAAAGATTCCTATAATGTCAACGCCGCTACCCAAACCGCCGCCGCCGCCGCCCTGACAGACCGGGATTATTTCAATAAAAACGTACATAGAATCAAAAAACAGCGTGATCGTCTAACCCACGGTCTCCGCAAACTCGGTTTTGACGTGCCGGACAGCCATACTAATTTTCTGCTTTGTCGTCCTGCCGGATTATCGGCCCAAAAAATTTACGAAGAACTCACGCAACGGCACATTTATATACGATACTTTAATACGGAAGTGTTACAGAACAAGCTGCGTATTACCGTCGGCTCCGCCGTGCAGAACGACGCCCTGCTCACCGCCCTGCGGGAAATACTATCTGTTAAGTAGTTAAGTAGGGTGCCGATGAAATCGCACCATTTTAATCTTTTGGCGCTGGGTGCCACCTTTCTGTATTTCAGAGAGGTGCTCTTGTATGCGCCGGCCCACTGGGTATATAACAATAGGAATAACTGATTATGGCTCCTCGAATCGCTCGTATTGAACGTACCACAAAAGAAACACGCATCGAACTGGAATTGAATCTGGACGGCAGTAACCACTGTCAGATCGACACCGGCACGGGCTTTTTCGATCACATGCTGGCGCACCTGGCACGGCACGGACTGTTCGACCTGCAGCTTAATGCCCGTGGCGATCTGCACGTTGACGCCCACCATACCGTGGAGGACGTCGGTATCTGTCTTGGTAACGCACTTGCACAGGCACTTGGCAGTAAAAAAGGGATCATCCGCTTTGGCGCGGCTGTGGTACCTATGGAAGATTCACTGGCCCAGGTTGCCGTCGATCTGTGTGGCAGGCCATGCTGTATTTATAACGTAAAATACCGTTCGGGGAAAATCGGCGATTTCGATGTCGAACTGGTCGAGGAGTTCATGCGGGCCTTTGCCAACAATACCCTGATGAACCTCCATATCAACGTTCCTTACGGCACTAACAACCACCACACCGCCGAAGCCATTTTCAAGGCTCTCGGCCGCGCCCTCGCTAAAGCCGTCCGCATCGACGAACGCATTAAGGACGTCCCCAGCACCAAAGGCACACTCTGAAATTTGGATGGATAAGTGAGCGCATAAACACATCAGGCTGTCTATAACCACAAACAGGAATTTATGGTTTTAAAATTTCATAATGAAATAATCACAATCGATTCCTGGCGGCCTGATGAGACGTACGATGGCGTGTTTCCCAAGGGTGCCCGGGAAAAGGAAGTATATTTTTCACCGGACAATCCTAAACCAACATGTATAAAATCCGACTGGCGCTATTTATTCAAACTATCGCGTTCGCGGAGTTGGTGCCCCTGGCAGTTCTGGGTGGAAGTTATCGCGTACCGTTTGGGTTGCCTGATCGATGTGCCGGTTCCCCCCGCTTATGTGGGCCTCAATCGCCAATACCAAACCGGTGAGGATACTTATGGTGCCTTAATCGAGTGGTTTTATGATGAGCGGAAAGATATGTATATTGAAGGTGGTCAGTTCATGGGCCAGTTAATCAAAAATTACGATCGTAAAAAAGGAATTCAGCACAATTGGGAATTACTTTCACGTCTTAAAGACTTTATTCCTGACACAATTGAGTACTGGGCGGGTGTTTTTACGCTGGACAGTCTGATTGGTAATACAGATCGACATCAGGATAACTGGGGCTGGATACTGAAAGGAGCCAAACAGAATCCTGAAGATTATAAATTGTCTTATTCTCCGGCTTTTGATAATGGGACGGCCCTTGGATATGAGATCAGGGAGAAAGATTTTGTTAAATATCAGGATGGCAATAGGTTAAACAGGTATTTGACTCATCCCCAGCGGGCTCGCCATCATATGAAATGGTCACTGAATGAGCGGGAACCCATTAACTTTTACGAGTTTGTCCGGAAATTCGTTGTGCAATTTCCCAAAGCTAAGCCTATAATGGAGGGGCATTTAAGTTTTTCCCGTGAGCAGGCCAAAGAAACACTAGAGCCTTTACCTGAAATGGTAACGGATAAAAGGTGTCGGCTTACACGGAAGAGGCTTGATTTTATGTTGGATTTGATTTTTAAACGGAAAAAATTACTGGAAGAAACGCTGGAACAATGCGGTTCATAGAACATATAATTGAATCAGAAAGACTATTGCTGTCGTGGCAACCTCCGCTCGATGCTGCTGACCGTCAACGGTTGTTTGTGGCGGAACTGCGCCGCCATAATGACGACGCTGATCTGGCGTATCTGAAGGACACGGATGAATTCAAGCTGGCTTTGGAAAAAGGCTTTAAGTGTTACCCGGGTTTTAGTGCCGACCAAAATATACATAAGAGTATTTTAGCCGCTTTTATGAAGCGCCTGCCGCCGCGCAGCCGTAAAGATTTCGGCCGTTTCCTGAATGCGATTCGCATAAAGACGCAAAC
>DAOWIP010000432.1 GCA_030640865.1 Sedimentisphaerales bacterium
ACCATCAGGGAAGGTTGTGTCCGCATTTTATTAATCCGCAATATAAGCCTGCCAAACAGGCAGCAGAATTTCCTGGATCATACCTTCACCAACTATTTCCTCAATGCCACTTTTAATTTTTCTCTTGACAACCTCCAACTTGGGGTCTTTTATCTGGTCCGGCTGAGCAGACGAGACCAATACCCTGACTGAATTAAGGATTTCCTTACGATGTTCGTCAACACTTATTGTCAGTTTTTCCTTGTTAGCGCTTTCAACTTTGGCCGCCACTTCGAGAGTTACGATCATCCGACTGCGTCCAGCCATATAGTTGTCCACCTGAAAATCCTGCACCAACATAACCTCGGCATAGTTATTATTGACGTTTTTCTCGGTTTCAGCTATGGGGTCGGAGCCCTCGGCCGGTTTGGGGCCTCCCTTCATGACAAAAAACACTGATACCGCGGCGCCCTCCAGCAACATCACGGCCAGTAAAATCATCATTGCTTTAAGGGGCAATTTGCCTTTCACCTGTTGAATATCATCTTTTACGGGTGTTTCTTCCGCCATAATTATTTCTCCCTTGTTAAAATTTTATCTCATCCTTTTCCACATTGGCTTGTCCCCAAAATTGATCGACAAGATTTTCAGTAATGATAATCGAGACCCTGCGGTTTTCAGCCCGCGCGGCTTCGTCATAAGCTTCCGCATTCAATGGTTCATTCACACCGCAAGCCTCTATGTTAATCCTCTCCGGGCGAATATTCTGTTCAACAAGAAAACTTTTCACGGCAACGCCCCGAGCATAAGACAGACCGTCCAACGATTTAAACGGCCGATACTGCCCGGGTTGCTTGTGGGCTGCGTGCCCCCGAACACATATCTTAGTATTCATACCACGAAAAACATCAGCAAAGACAGCTAAGTGCTTTTTGGCCTGGTCGAGCAGTCTGGCCTTGCCAGGTTCAAAACATACCTGCCCGCCTATTGTGAACTCCAGACCTTCACGAATAGACTTAACGGAGGGATTTTCTCCCTCGATCCCCTCTTCGGTGCTTTTGCCGATCTGCAACTGAAATTTACGTCTGATTAACTGGTCCATTTTTTTATCGAAACTGTTGGTTGGCGGCACACTGCCTGAAATCCATCCCGCGCCACCCTTGTATCCAAAAGCTCGTTTAATAGACTCGGCGACCTTCTGAAATCTCTGGTCCTCCTTAACTTCACTCATCGAAACCAGGATCACAAAAAAGCACAACAGCAGACTCATCATGTCACCAAAGGTAACCATCCAGGCAGGTGCGCCTTCTTCTTTTTTTTCTTTTTTGGCCATACTATACCGCTTGTGGTAATTTTCTACTGAAACAACATAGTGCGATTATGCACAAATGGGTTTTATTCCTGCTCCTCCTGCTCCGATTCGCCACGCATAGCAGGCGGCAGGAAAGTCTTGAGCTTCTGCTCAACAATACGGGGGTTGTCCCCGGACTGAATGCTCATAACACCCTTGATAACAATGGTCTTCATCATCAACTCTTCATCGTCGCGAATTCCGAGTTTGTCAGCCAATGGCAGGGCAAACATGTTGGCGAAAATGGAGCCATACATTGTGGTCAGCAGGGCGACCGCCATACCTGGGCCGATGGCGTCAGGGTCGTCCATATTCATCAGCATAACAACCAGACCGACGAGCGTACCGATCATACCATAAGCGGGGGCGTATTTCCCAATGGCATCCAACACGGCTTTGCCACTACCATGACGGCCCGCAATGGCTTCAAGCTCGTTGTTCATTATGGCCTCGATCAGTTCAGGGTCGGTCCCGTCAACAGCCATTTGAATACCCTGTATAATAAAAGGGTCGTCCGCGTCGCGAATGGCGTTCTCCAGAGAAAGAATGCCGTCACGCCGGGCGATCTCAGCATAGCTGACGAGGTCGTTAATGAGCTTCTGACACGATTGCTCCTTATGCAAAAAAGCCTTGCTCAAGACCTTTCCCGTCCGGAGAAAGTTCGCCAAAGGGAAACTGGTCAAAACAGCGGCTATGGAACCTCCGATAACAATCATCATCGATAAGGGATCGATAAAGGCGCCAATTTGATCGCCAGCTCCGATAAAAATGGCGTAGCCTACCAGGCTCATGCCCATTAACAAGCCTATTAGTGTTGCCAGGTCCATTCTGTCTTATTTTCTTTCTGTTAAGTATTCCATCTTATCCAACTGATTATTCGCACTACCATACTCACAGTCCGGCTAATATTTATCGGCCACACACAGTCCGTAATTGACCTCAAATCAGGCGGCGTACTTTCGTACATTTTCCTGATTAGCTTTATGTTGTAATCGGTTCGTAATTTTCGTAATAAAAAACGCGAAACTTAACAAGCAGTAAGGGTCCGAATTTGTCGGCAGTATTCAATCGCCAGTTTCACCACGTCTTCGAGGTTCTCCCTGACCATTATCTTGTCGCCATTCATTAATGTAATCATAGTGTCAGGCGTATTCTCGATATAACGGATTTGCTCCGCGTTAATTACAAAACGCTTACCGTTAAGTCTCGTTACCGGAATCATAAATTTATCTCGCCCTCAGCGGGACTTTTGTACCGCAGGCGTCTCGCCTGCAAAGGTTAAAGATGCGGACGGGACGTCCGCGTTACATTAAAATACAAATTCCTATACGTTTAAACTAATCTCGCCTTCAGCGAAGTCCCGTAGGATGGGCTTCAGCCCATGCTGTCGGACTATCTTCTGTTCAATCTCTTCTCTTTTGTTTTCTGTTTTCTTTTCTGTATTTTTATCTTCTTTTGTTATCTTTTGTTTTTCTTATCCGTACCATCCGTGTTCTATCTCTTCTCTCTTCTGAATTCTTGTTTCTATCTCAAGATGGCCCCGCGACAGCAGAATAAACACTCCTGCCGCGAGGCCCGGGATAACAAAATCACATATGTCAAGTGCCCTCCCGGCACATGGTTTTCTAATGGCCCCACGACAGCAGAATAAACACCCTGTCGCGAGGCCCGGGTGAACAATATTTATTAGTTATCGAGTCAACATCATCAGTTCCGACAAAAGCTGATCGCTGGTCTGGATAACCCGCGAGGAAGCGGTAA
>DAOWIP010000285.1 GCA_030640865.1 Sedimentisphaerales bacterium
AGTACGGCAGTTTCACATTCACCAGCGCCCCAACTTCTATCGGGTTCAGGGCTGAGCCATACACATTTGGCTTATATCCGATCGGCCGCTGATAGATCACCACTTTTGACTTTCCAACCCCCGCCATTTCTTTTGCCCACGCTATCGCGTCTTTCGGATAACCAATTCGATCGATCAATCCTTCCTTTAGTGCTTCTTTTGCCGTGAAGACCCTGCCGTCGGCCAGTTCTCGCAGCTTTTCAGCTTCGATAGCCTTACGTCCCTGTTGCACAACTGCCAGAAACTGCTCATAAAATTGCGTAATAATCCCCTGCAACACATCTTTTTCATCTGGTCGCAGATCTTTCATTGGTGAGGCCATATCTTTCAGTGCGCCGCTTTTGATTGCCACCGCTTTAATCCCTAATTTTTCCATAGTTCCGGCAAAGCTCACCGTCTGCATTATTGTCCCGATACTGCCTGTTACGCAACTCGGCTGAGCAACGATTCCATCGCATCCACACGCCAGGTAATAGCCCCCGCTGGCCGCGGTGCCCAGCATGCACCCCACTACCGGTTTTTTGCTCTTATTCTTAAACTCTAATAGGGTATGATACATCGCGTCGCTGGCCGCCACTGTCCCGCCCGGCGTATTCAGCCGCAGCACTACCGCTTTTACGTCTTTGTCATACCGGGCACGGTCCAGTTTCTCTACGAACAGGCTTACCGGATTTTCTCCGCCGCCGAACAGTCCTGAATGCCGGCTGTTCACCAGCAGCCCATCCACATCAACGATAGCTATCTTGTCGGATACAAACCACCCGGCGTCTCGCTGGATAATTCTCTCTTTTATTCCCCGATTTGACGACACCGGCTGAATCAAAAGCGCCGACGGCTTACATCCCGCCACCATACCAATCAACACAATCGCTAAAATAAAACTTCGTAACATTTTTCCCATCAAACACCTCACCATTCTGTATTCTCTTTTTTTTCTTTCTCACAACTCACAACTATGCAATTGATTGCACATATAGCATTCGTACTTCGTGCAGTGCCAGAGAGAGTGCTTTATTTTCTTCGTCTGTCAGATTTCCTTTGGTCTTTTCTTCCAGCACGCCCAGCAGGTCGATATGATGCTTTGCCAACTCTGGGTTGAACATTTTTTTACCTTCTTCACTGTTGGGATCACCCAATTTACCTAAGTATAGAAGTGCCTGCAGCATCAGCATATTCACCATTGTCATAAAGTTCGCTGGTGGTAGTGGTCTTGCCGTTGTTTCCGGCCCGGCTGCTTTCACGTCCCCATCGGTTTTCGCGTTGTCCGCTTTTTTGGGTTCTTGTTGTTCATTCTGGCTGAGTTTTTGTTTTTCTTCTACAGCCTGTTTCTTCCAGTTCTCATCGCTGACAATATTCGGCTTTTCTTCTTCGTTACTCATATCAAACGATCTCCTCTTTGTCTGGGTCCCAACGGACCTGGCGCTTTTTATGGTAGGATTCGGAGCTCATTAAGAACGTCGCGGTTTCAATGAATGCTTCGTCCTCATGGCAGCGGGGCTTCTCACCAGTGCGGACGCACTGTAAGAAATTTTCCATGTGGTTTGGCCAGCGAAGCTCCTTGCTCGGTTTGTAGCGGTAGATTGGCTCTGGAGGTCTGCTATTCATCTTCCATGCTGGGACATCGCTGTAAATCTCGAACCGACTGGCACTTTGTCCGATCGCGTTGAATACCATTCGCGCTTCACGGCCACAGAACTCAGGCGTCTGATCCCGGCGAGAGTTCTGGACACCTTCAAAGATTACGGAACAATCCTGCTTCTCAAACTGGTACGTGGCAATCCATGTATCTGGTGCCTCCCGATCATCCTTATAGAACGCATTGAGACCGGCGCACATGCAGGTATCGGGGATACCATAGTTCAACACTGACTGGACGTAATCCAGTTCATGACTCAGCAGATCACCTGCTTGGCCCGTTCCATATGCCCAGTAGCAACGCCAATGCCAGAAATGGCGTTCGTTGAAGTCGATCTTGGGTGCCGGTCCCAGCCAGCGGTCCCAATCCAGGTCTTTGATGACCTGCTTCGGATCGGGCCGATTGTACCAGGTGTAATAGCCATACCACCGCCATCTGGGCTTATCGGCTGGATTGTTAGAATACCGACCGGTTTTGACCAGCGTAACCGGCCCCAGCTTGCCTTCTCGGATCAATTTGCCGCCTTCGGCCGAGGCGGGATTCTGTCGCCCCTGGTGGCCCAACTGCATGATCGTCTTATTCTTTTTCACGACATCGCGCATCCGCTTGGCGGCGCGGATCGACATCGTCAAGCCTTTCTCGCAGTAGATAGCCTTGCCGGCGTTGGCTGCGTCGATCACCATCTGCTCATGCCAATGGTCTGGTGTGGCGATTACCACTGCTTCGACTTTTGGGTCGTCCAGAAGATCCTTGTAATCACGGTACTGTTTAACATCGGCATTTTGGGCGCGCTCAACACCACGTTGCATGTGAGGCTTGTAAACATCGCAGACAGCCACTACCTTTGCGCTATCAGTTCTGCCGGTGTATTTGATAAGATCCCAACCGCGTGTGCCGGTGCCGATGTGCCCGATGCGCACCGGATCAGCGGTGGGCTCGACGCCGCGCAGCACAGCAGGTGCCATGGCCAGCACAGCGCTACTTTTGCCGGTGATTTCCAAAAACTTTCTGCGGGTTATATTCTGTTTTTTACTCATTTCTACCTCTCGATTTGAAATGGGTTTAATTTTACTAACAAGGCTTTTGCAAATGTCCTGTCATAAGACGAAGATTCGTAACATTATAGTCAACTGAAGCATATTTTACTGTTTCCGGTTGCTTTTGCAAAAAAAAACGAAGAAACTTTAAAATGTTAAGATAGGTAATTTTCGCTGTCATGCAAACTTGTGTACATTCAGCGTATGGAAGCAAAAGGCGTTGAACAACACAACGTCAACAGAATATCGCTGGGACTTGGACTAAATAGTGGGGAGGTATAGTGCTCACGATTGAATTTTCCCGTTAGTTCGCGGGTAAATAACCTTACGACAAAATATTATGGTTTAGCTCGCGGGAATTCCCATACGCGGTGCGTATAACCCACCGATTTTACATCGGGGGCTAATAAAAGGGCCTCACCGAAACAGGATTAATTTCTGCCGCCGAGTCTTTGTTGGCATTCGCTGAGGATGTTCGCGGTGCGGCTGGCTCCAACACGGCTGACGCCGAGAGCGCGTACCTCCAGGAGCTTGTCAAAGTCCCGAACGCCGCCGGCGGCCTTCACTTGAACATGGCGAGGCGAATGCTCACGCATTAATTTCAAGTCTTCCAGGGTGGCCCCGCCGGTGCCGTAACCGGTTGAGGTTTTTACCCAATCGACATTTAACCGGCCACATATTTCGCAGAGGTTGATTTTCTGGTGGTTATTGAGATAACAGTTTTCGAAAATGACCTTGACTTTCTGTCCCTGTTCGTGGGTTATCTTTACAATTGCCCTGACCTCAGATTGTACGTAATCCCAATCGCCACTGAGGACTTTACTGATATTTACGACCATATCCAGCTCTTCGCCGCCGTCCTCCAGTGCCTGTTTCGCTTCGGATATTTTGACAGCCGTGGTATGGCCGCCATGGGGAAAACCGATAGTCGTACCGGCTTTAACGGTGCTGCCCTTCAGGATTTCGGCACAGCGTTTGAGATAAAAGGGCATAATACAAACACTGGCCACATTATACTCCAGGGCCAATCGGCACCCTTCTTCAAGTTGTTGCTCCGTTAATTGAGGATTGAGCAGGGAATGATCGATCATTTTGGCAATGTCTTCATAGGTATAATCCACAGTTGTCTCCGAAATACCACCGTTTAGCATCGAATGCTTGTTAAGAACAATTATTTCAGGCATTCGTTGGGGAGGTAACAGATGAGTGAGCAGGCAGGATAATAGTAAAGGTGGTTCCCCTGTCGGGTTCGCTTTCCACGTTAATAGTGCCGTTGTGGGACTCAATTATATCTTTACAAACCGACAACCCCAATCCGGTGCCGCGCATATCGGGTTTGACTTCGTTTGTCTTGGTGGAAAAGAACGGCTCGAAAATTCTGCTGATTTTTTCCGGCTCTATTCCGCAGCCGGTATCGGTTATTTTTATAATCGCAGTTCCATCAGCTTGGTATTGACCGTCAATCGTTAATGTTCCGCTACGTGGCAGTATAGCTTGGCGGGCGTTAATTATCAAATTCAGTAATACCTGCTGAATCTGTCCCCTGACAACCGAAAGGCATAGGTCTTCCGGCACTGTTATTTTGACCTCGATATTGTCCTTCCGGTAATCACGTGCCAATGACTGAAAACATTCCCGGATAAGGTGGGTAAATTGAACAGTTTCGTACTGCTGAGACTGGTTGCGGACCTGACCGAGCATGCTTTGGATGATCAGGGCGGCGTTATTGCCGTGCTTGATTACCTTTTCCAGGGCCTTACGCATTAAGGCCGCATCGTCTTCGTGTTTGAGTGCCAGTTCGGAATAGTTAATCATAAGCGCAAGCATATTATTAAATTCATGGGCAGCCAGACAGGCTGTGGTTCCGATAAGGGAGAGCTTCTGGTTGGCCTGTAGTTGCTTTTCAAGATTGGTGATTCTGTCTTCGTTTTCCCGCAAACGCAGATGGATATTTTGTCGCTGTTTTATCAAATTATTTTCCATACAAACAAAATAATCGAGTTTACAACCTTCTCGTTGTTATTATAATCTGTTTTTAATGACAATATAGTGCTCACGATTGGATTTTCCTGTTAGTACTAAACTTTTGCAAAACCCCTGTTAGTACGCGGATAAGTAACCTTGCGGCAATATGTTACGGTTTCGCTCGCGGGAATTCCAATACGCGGTGCGTACAATAGAATTATCGGGTCGCTGTCAGGAAATACTTGAAAGATGGAACACCAGGCCCTGTTGTCAGCATTATTGGACCTTGCCGAGCAAATCGGCTTTGAGGTTCGCCGGGAGTATCTCGGCGGCGACGGGGGGGGATTGTGCCGATTGCGGGGCAAATGGGTACTATTCGTGGATACCGGAGCCTCGGTAGCTGAACAATTGGCCCAGGCAGCCGGCGCTCTGGCCAACCGGGAGGAACTGGAATCAAAATACATCCTGCCACAAGTCAGACAAGTGCTTGATGAGTTTCGGGTGTAACGCAGGCGTCTCGCCTGCAATTGAGTGCCACAAGTCAGACAGGTACTTGATGAGTTTAGGGAGGTGCTTGATATGTAAGTCCCGTAGGGACAAATGATAATAGCCCAGCGATTTATCGCTGGGAAACCTGTTC
>DAOWIP010000563.1 GCA_030640865.1 Sedimentisphaerales bacterium
CCTATCCACGCCCCAACCTTTGGGACGATATCAAAATCTTAAATCATAAAATCTCAAATTCCCTTACCTGCCGCTGTCGCGGATCGCTTTCAACATTGCCAGTATGTTTTCCGTCGGCGTATTGGCCTGAGTATTATGGGTAGTGTTAAACACAAACCCACCGTCCTTGTTGAATATTTCGATTCGCTCCCTCACTTCGTTATACACTTCTTCCGGCGTACCGAACGGCAGGCTTTGTTGCGTATCCACTCCGCCACCCCAGAAAACAAGGTCTCGGCCATATTTCTCTTTCAGATTTCGCGGTTCCATGCCAGTCGCCGAGCACTGAACCGGATTGATAATATCAAAGCCGGATTCGATAAAATGTGACATGAACGGCTCAACCGCCCCACAGGAATGTTTGAACGTCTTCCATGTAGTATTTTCGTGAATCCAGTCATTGATTTGCTTGTAATATGGCGCATAGAGTGAATCGTATGTATCCGTTGAACAGAAACTGGACGTCTGAGTACCGAAATCCGTACCGCAGATAAAGACCGCGTCGATGGCATCGCCGACTACCACGTGAATTTTTTTCAGGTTCGCAATGGCAATTTCGCATTCTCGGCTGAAAATTTCCCGCACATAATCCTGTCGAATGGCCGTTGACATATACCATTCGGTTATATCCCGGATTCCTTTGGGGTGCTTCAAAAAGGGCGCCGGCACCAGTGCAATATCCCCCATAGCCATCCCACCGAACGTGGCGATAACGCCTCGGTCCGAACCTGAAAGCAACTCAACCTGTTCCTTGAAATACCGCAGGTCTTCATCGGAAATCGGACCGAATTCTTCCAGATTATCTTCCACGTTCAATTTTTTTTCATCTATCGGTTCTTGTCGGACTATCGTGTCGAAAAAGTAACTGCTTTTCGGCATCCGACCGCTTGGCGGCACAGTCGCGTCGCCTTGCGGATATATCAGGATGGCTCCGTCGCTGTCCGTCGTCGTAATAAAATGCTCCGAAACCAGTACTTCCTGGCCCCAGGGCGCACGAAACTCCTTCCAGTTCTCGTTGGGGAATCCGAACATCGTTTGCCTCGGCACAATCCCGCACACATCAATACCCATTGCCTCCTTCAGATCATCATCAATCCACCCCAACATCTGATACGGCTCAAATGCCTTCACCGGTCGCTTCTCAAGGCCGAAATGTTCTCGCAGGTTCGCCACGCACGAAACATGGATACCGGTAACGGCCGTACTGCCGAAATCCACGCACACCCGATCCGCAGCCTTATGGTTCAACACCGCCTGAAAACGCTCACGTGAGTTCATGCTTATCCTGCTTCTCCCGATTCATCATCATTTTGTATCAACCAGCCCGCCGAATCGGCGGTTGCGACTCGCGAAATCCCTGATCGCCTCATACAGTGTTTCTTTACTGAAATCGGGCCATAGAACATCTGTTACATACAGTTCGGCGTATGATATTTGCCACAGTAAAAAATTGCTTATTCGCATTTCACCGGCCGTGCGTACCAAGAGGTCCGGATCGGGCAGGCCTGCCGTGTCGAGATACGAACTGACAGTTGCGTCATCGACGTCCTCAGGCTTTAATTTGTCATTCCGGGCGTCACTGACCATCTGCGAAATCGCCCCGACCAACTCCTGTCGCCCCGAATAATTGAGTGCCAGACTCAGTGTCATTCCTGTATTGTCCCGGCTGAGCCGCATAGTCTCGTGTAGTTCACGGAGAACATTTTCCGGCAGTTCTTTTTCATTACCGAGGTGCCTTACCTTGATATTGTTATGCATAATGGTCGGCCGTTCCTGTATCAGATATTCTTCATACAGGGCCATCAGGCCTTTAACTTCTTTCGGCGGACGTTTCCAGTTTTCCGTGCTGAAGGAGTACAGCGTAAGACATTCGATCCCCAGCCGGGCCGCTTCGGTAATTACGTTGCGTACCCCCTTGCTGCCGTTGCGATGTCCTTCCAGCCTTGGCAAACCGCGTTGTTGCGCCCATCGGCCGTTGCCGTCCATTATTATCGCGATGTGCCGGGGCATACGATTCAGGGGAATACCCAATACGGGATGCATTTCAGACCCATCAGGTTTTGTTCGAGAATTTGTTGTCATAACTCACTACTCTTAACTTTGACACCTCCGCCAAAAGTGTCGAACGACCATAAAAATATGCGATTCCAGTCTGACATCACAGTCGAGCTTAACTTATGACGCTGGCGTCAATTTTCCACTGTGTGGCACCTTTTTGCCGCAGGCAAACTTGTTTGCTGAAGGCAAAGAGGTGTTTCAGCCCTTTACCCTCTACTCTTTACTCTTTACCCTCTACCCTTTACCCTCTACTTACCAGTTGTTCCCTGCCCGGCCCAACGCCCACCATCCGGATCGGAACTCCAAGAATTTCTTCTACTCGCTGAACATATTGTTGTGCCGCCATTGGTAAATCCTCGAATGAGCAAACCGCCCGGAGATTCTGATCAAACCCCGTCAGTGTTTCATATTCACATTCTACCTGGCTCAGTACCGACTCCTCAGCGGGGAAAAAATCCAGTTTTTTGCCTTGATAGTGGTACGCCGTACACACCTTTAATTCTTTCAGACCGCTGAGCGTATCCAGATGTTGCATAACAACTTCGTTGATCCCTCCTATTCGGATCGAATATTCCACCGCTACCGCGTCGAACCATCCGCATCGCCTTGGCCGACCGGTCGTCGTACCGTATTCATGCCCTTTATCTCGAATATAATCGCCGATCTTGTTATCTTGTTCGCTGGGAAACGGCCCGGCTCCCACTCGCGTACTGTATGCCTTGCAGATTCCTAAATACCTATCGACTGCCCGCCCCGGCAGTCCCGTAGCCGCCGGCAGCCCTACGGCACTTGCGTTACTGCTGGTAACATACGGAAAAGTTCCGTGATCCAGGTCCAGCAGTGTGCCTTGGGCGCCTTCGAACAGCAGGTTTTTATTTTGCCCCCACGCTTTGTGCAGTAGTTCGGTGGTATCGACGATGATCGGGGCCAACTGTTCCGCCCAGTATTGGCACTTTTCCAGAATCGGTTCGTATTCCAGCGGCTCATTATCGTCGTAAAGTGCCGCGAACAGTGTGTTTTTATATTCTACTATTCTTTTTAATTTTTCTTTCAGGCCGTCCATATTCTGCAAGTCTGCCACTCGTAATGCCGTCGTCCGCATTACCTTATCGCTGTAGCATGGACCTATCCCCCGCACTGTCGTACCGATCTTTGCCTTACCAAGGGAATCTTCACTGAGTTGGTCCTGTTTTTTGTGATAGTCCATCACGAGGTGTGCCCGGCCGGATATTCGCAGATTGTTTTTTGCCTCGATTCCCCGTTTTTTTAGTCCCGCTATTTCGCCCAGCAGCACTTCCGCGTCTAATGCCACCCCGTTCGTAATCACGCACAGCACATTTTCGTGAAGAATACCGCTTGGCATCAGATGCAGCTTGAACGATTCCTCACTGCTGTCCCGCACTACGGTATGCCCGGCGTTCGCTCCGCCGCTGTAGCGGATCACCAGATCGGCCTTTTCGCTCAGTCGATCCACGATCTTGCCTTTACCCTCGTCTCCCCACTGTAATCCAACTATACATATATTCATTTCTAACCTTATTTAGTACTTGTTGCGGAAGATGAGATACAGCGTGCCACGGCCATCTTGGCCGTGTTCTATCACGTTCTTCACATAGTATCCCAGCGATATGCTGGAGATACACGTTTTCCGCAATAGGAACTATTTATATTATTAAGTAACAATTATCCATTACAAGAGTTCATTAAACAGCCCCTGCTGTCAAGCAGGGGTTCTTCCCACCAGCCCCTGATGTAAAATCAGGGGGGTGAAATCACAATAAAACACGATTATCGAATGGTATCACAACCGCTCGGCAGGGTCAAAACATAATTTGTTCACTCAACAGCCCGTTATTCTATACATGGACAGCCCTAAACACTCACGGTGCCGTAGCTATAAGCACTTTGGCCATTGCGCATCATAATATTTGCTTGCGCATGTAGTCCTTTTTCCGATTTTTAATGGGCATTTTTCTTATTTTGTAAATCTTTCCCATAAATAATTGTACTGCGTCCCTTTTCGGTGATATAATATAGCGTGGCCGATGTGGCGGCACTTTCACTTCTTAACCCGACCGATGTATAGCCGCCCACCGGCCTTTTTTTTCGTCAAAACAGGGGTAACAGTCGATCATACAAATAGGGCGCGCGCTTGGGTGCCACCTTTCTGTATTTCAGAGAGGTGCTCTTTACCCGATTTTCAGATCCGGGTTATTTGGCCCAAGATGTTTAAGCATAACAATCGGGTCTGTCTGGGAATGATTCTCAATTTTTACGCCTGTTTGTGCCGCGTCTTCGCTGACAAAATATTCATCGTATGTCAGTTGTCCGTAGCGTATCATAGTGGGCGTTTCGACATCCCACATCCCCATTTTGCCGTGCCCCTGCATCATAATCATACCATAAGCGGCCGCGTCTTTGATAACCACCGACCGGCCCGGCAGGATTGTCAGTTCCTTGGCGCTGAAGGCGTCCGATTTATAGCATATCCAATTCTCGATATACCCTTCGGCTTTCATCTCCGCCACAGGCCGCACCGGTTTAGGCCGCATAAAGCGATTTTGCATAAAATTCGGATCGACATTCAGTTCCCAGTCGATCACCTCAAGCAGGTGTTCTACATCATTCATCTTATTTTCCGGCGTATCTTTCCACAGCAGTTCTTTTGGTACAATCTGATCGCCGGTAAGTGATTGATACATCGCGAACACATCGGACGCTTTTTGCGGTTCGTAGGTGCACATACTGCCCGGAGCGTGCAGCAGTCCCGGCGGTACATCCCAGCCCGTACCGACTTCCAGCCTGTAGGCCCGCGAAATATTGGTGATTTTGTTATCGCCTTTGCTAAAGTCAATCAGGCACTGACGTACCTGTTCTTTTGTAACTCCGGGATTCAAACCGAAGAATGTATAGGGAAAATCGGCGCCGTAGTTATTGACCTGCGGAGGAAAATAATAGGCCTCCGGCTTGGCCATCTGCCCGGTCAGGCCGGCATGTTCCTGCCGATGATGAATATGATGTGGCAGTGCCCCTTTATTGTCGAAGAACTTCGAATACATCGGCCAACATTCGTGTTCTTTCCAGACACGCTCACCGATCAATTCACCTTTTAATACGCCGACAGCCTCGCTAAGCAGTATCTGCTGTACTTCCGAGCCGTCTTCGAATACGACAAAGCTGAGTCCTTCGTTGGGACTGGTTAGGGGACCGTTGTCTGCCGGAGTTGTCGAGGAAAACCAGCGTTCGTCGATACCGCCTCGTTCTCCGCCCATAGCATAATAATCATCCGGATGAAGTTTTATTCTCCGCCCCGGCACACAAAACGAACGCGGCACCCAGTTCGGCGCCAACCTCAGTATCCCTTTTCCCTGTTCCATAGCCTTCACAGCAATCGATTGTTTTGACATAGTCTGATTCCTTATTAGCCCC
>DAOWIP010000471.1 GCA_030640865.1 Sedimentisphaerales bacterium
AATCCTGAAAATATCTTCGGATAGAAGAACGTCGATTTTTGCGGCATCTTTTCGCCTGCCTGGGCCACCGCTTCCACTTCTTCCGGGTGCGGAGGGTTCAGGAAGAACAACCCCTGTCCTTCTCCGTCATCGACCTTATCTATCGCCCGCAGAGTTGCCGGCCCGAAATCCTTGATATATTCCACATGGCTCTGGGCCGACAGGTCGGCGTCGTCGATCCTCAACATCTTTTCCAGTATCAGCTTATGCAGAATCGCCACGTCCAGTCGCCGCCACGCCGGACTCTGGTTCGCGGCCAAATTGTCCATAACGTTCATATCCCGTAGCGTCGCCACATAAAAGGCACCGTCATTAAAGTACATTCCGAAACCGTGTTCGCCGTTCTCAAAC
Source organism: Sedimentisphaerales bacterium (assembly GCA_030640865.1). Taxonomy (GTDB): domain Bacteria; phylum Planctomycetota; class Phycisphaerae; order Sedimentisphaerales; family SM23-30; genus DAOVXR01. The sequence continues at coordinate 391 of DAOWIP010000471.1, forward strand.
TCCAGCTTCAGTGCATCGAGCATCATCTGCCGTTTGTTGGTCTTTTCCACCACATCATTATAGGCCAGCCGTGCCATGTCAAAATGCTCATTCAATCTACTTAACAGCTTATTATGGTCAAAATCAGCTACGTTTTTAATCAGTCTGTGGGTCGGCAGGATAGTCAGCCCTTCGTTGTGCGTATTAACGAATGTCATCATACAATATCCGGCAGCCGGATTTTTTGTTTCCCGGTAATAGTTCAGGGCGGTTTCATAGCGATGATGACCGTCGGCGATGAATATAGTCTTGTCGCTCATTACCTGTCTGATTGTCTCGATTTGACCCTGATCGGTAATCGCGAAGAGCCGATGTCTTACCTGCTCATCGTCGGTAGAGTTTAGCAGTTCTTTTTGTTCGCAGGCCTGGGCCAGAATCGCGTCGATTGTCTTTTCGGTATCGTCATAGAGCATGAAAATCTGACCTGTCTGGCTATTAGTGGCCCGCATCAGGCTTAGCCGATCTTCTTTAGGCCCGGTCAGCGTATGTTCATGCGGCCGAACAGCACCGCCGTATTCCGCCAGTTCACCCAACCCTATAAAGCCGGTCCGCCGATAATCCCGATCCCCGATGGTATAATCCTGGGCATAAACGTATATGCTTTCCTGCTCATCCTGCTTTAGTGCCCCGGATTCGACAAGCTTATCCAGTGTCGCCGCTGCTCGCGTATAGACATTTTCCGTCTCGCCATCACCCGACTCGCGATTGCCTTTAGTGATACGGACTATATTATATTCACTTCGTCGGCACAGCTTTTTCCGCGATTCAGCGTCGATTACGTCGTATGGCGGAGCGATGCACAGCCCTGCCTCGCCAACAACGGACGAATCGTAACGCCATCCCTTAAAAGGAGTTACGTTCATTGCAGCTTCGCTTTTCTCTCTGACAGTTCCGTTCATAACAGCTTTTCTTTCCTGATATACAAAAATGGCATTTTAACAATTTAACCTTGCCAAGTCAATCACTTACCGGATATGGACTTTGATGTAACCGCCAAAAATCCGAAAAACGCCGCAGAAACACCTACGCTCCAAAATCGAGGGGGCAAAGTACTTTTGACGCTGGCGTCAACTTTATGCTATACCAAGCCGGAAAAACCGATATAATATACCACGAAGAGAGGTTCTTCTCTTTATTAGGCCCGGAGGGGCGAAAGAAAGCAACTTGCAGGAAACGGCAGGAGCCTTATAAATTCTCACCGGCAAAACCGGTGGATTATGATTTTATTTAGTTTGAGGTGAACCATAAATGCTGGCAGTACTATTAGGACCTGGTGAAGTACTTGTTGTCGTTGTATTTGCTGTTCTTATTGCGCTGCTCGTCGCTCGCAGGAGAAAAAAGTAATAGGGACGTAGGATGGGCTTCAGCCCATGCTGTCCGACCAGTCAAGTAGGGTGCGATGTATCGCACCATTTGATATTAGTCCCTGATGTGAAATCAGGGGATTTTTCTAAAATTGGTTCGCTTATGCACAAGTTTTTTCTCTGTTTGCGTTATCTGCGAAAAAGGCGGATCGCCTTCTTTGGCATTGCCGCCGTCGCCTTGTGCGTAGCCCTGCTGATAGTCATCACCAGTCTGTTCGACGGTTTCGTCAAATCACTTCATAGCTATTGGAACCAGTCCTACGGTGACATCTTACTTTCCCCGAACCGTCCTATGAACTCCTACGGCCAACTTGTCGAGACGCTGGAAAAAATCGACGGTGTTTCTTCCGCCAAGGCCGTAACGAGTACTGGGGCACTGCTTTACCTCGGCCGTGGCGATGTAAGAGGCGTTGAGCTTATGGGCATCGATCTGGACCGTGCCGCTCTGGACAAAACATTTACGAATTGTCTGCTTCTGAACGGCAACCGTCGCCCGCCGAATTTCTCTTTATCAGACGATGCCCAAAGCACCTGCCGCCGGTGGTTCGAGCAAAAATTCCGTCGCCCGCCGGATGATACCGATCTCCCGATCGGGTGTGTTGTTGGTATTGGTATCCTTGCCCGGCCGGACGAACTCACTGACAAATACGACCATCAGGCCGTTATCGAGCAAATCGGACAAAGAAAGACGCCTTTGTTTATCATTACCGGCAGTGGTGGTTCTCAGGCGAAAGCGGCTTCCATTAAAAAAATCAGAAAAACCTGCTGGCCCGTGGACGTCATTCAGACGGGAATCTACTATGCCGATACCAAAAATGTATATCTGCCGTTTGATTATC
>DAOWIP010000331.1 GCA_030640865.1 Sedimentisphaerales bacterium
AATGCACCTCGCGACTGTTTTTTTGATCGATGATATTGATATTTTGCCTGGTGCTTCCTTCAACAACCGTAAAACAGGTCTTGATAAACCGGCCCAGAGATGCCGTCTGCTGCTTCATTTGCGGATAATCATCCCGACCCCACAGACCAGCCGCATAGCTCTTCACTGCCATCCAGGCCAGTGCCCGCGAGACATTCAGGGCCTTGCCGGCCGGGCGAGACACCTCGCTGCTGATTTGTTTGTGCTCACCCCATTCCAGCCCGTCCACATAACAAAATATGTCCCAGCAGGGATTTACCCCCACAGTTATAATCTTTTCTTTGTGTCTCATTTCGTACCCCCAGGACAAACTAACTACAGCAAACCTGAAAAAAAACTTGCTGATAACCAGTCTTTATGGTATATTGGATGTTTCGTGTGTATATAGTATATATTAATTGGAGTTATTATGAAACAAGCACCCTGGATCAATTATCGACCGGAAATCAAGATTCTCGACTGTACCATCCGCGACGGCGGCCTCATTAACGGCCATATGTTCGAGGACGGCCTGGTCAAGGCTGTCTATGACACCTGCGTGGCGGCCGGGATCGATTATATGGAATTGGGCTATAAGGGCGACAAAAAAATCTTCGCTCCCGACAAACACGGCGACTGGAAATATTGCGATGAAGACAACATTCGGCGTATTGTCGGTGAGAACGATTCGCCCTTGAAGCTGTCCGTTATGGCTGACGCTGAAAAATGCGACTTCAAAAAGGACATCATCCCAAAGGAACAGTCTGTCATCGATCTGATTCGCGTTGCCACTTACATCCATCAGGTCCCCACCGCCGTGGCTATGATCAAGGACGCCAAGGACAAAGGGTATGAGGTTACTGTCAATCTTATGGCTGTCTCCGTTGTTCAGGAACGTGAGTTGAACGAGGCTTTGGATATTTTTGTTCAGACGGACGTGGACGCTATTATCCTGGTCGATAGTTACGGCGTTCTGTATTCTGAGCGGGTCCATGACTATATCAAGCAATACATAAAAGCTGCCAAGGGTACCGGCAAAGAGATTGGCATTCACGCTCACAATAATCAACAGTTGGCTTTTGCCAATACCATTGACGCCCTCGTTGCCGGGGCCAATCGACTGGACGCCACAATGAGTGGTATCGGTCGAGGGGCCGGTAATTGTCCTATGGAACTGTTGCTGGGCTTCCTCCACAATCCCAAGTTCAATCTCCGGCCTGTTCTGCAGTGCATCCAGGATTATTTTATCCCGCTCCGTGAACAGATCGAATGGGGTTGTCTGGTCCCATATTTCATTACCGCCCATTTCAATCAACACCCACGTTCAGCTATCGAGCTACGCGCAGGCAAGGACAAGGATGAATATGTCGAATTCTACGACCGCTGGAACGAAGCATAGGCGGTATATCAACAATTTAACAACTGGAGTTTTGCAAAATGGCGATTAGGCATATTTTTTTGAGAATATCAATTTAAACCATATTTTTCAGTAAGATAATAAGTTGTTGATACTAATATAGTTACGTGATTAGTAAAGAAATTTCCAAAGCCAAATTTCTTTACTAATGTATGCCTAACCCCCATTTTGCAAAAGTCTTGTTAACAAAATACGGTTTGAAGAAGCGATCGGTGTGACGCCGGCGAGACCTTATTCGTATCGCAAGGCTTCGACAGGTTGCAGGCGGGCGGCGCGGATGGCAGGGAGCAGGGCACCCAGCAGGGCAGTGAGGATGCCTGCGAAGACAATCCACGTTACGGCGGAGGCGTCCACCTCATTGGGTATCTCACTAAATAAATATACGCCACTCTTCCAAATTTTGAAACCGAGCAGTTTGGCCAAAATCGTCTCGATCAGATTAATATTATACGTGGCCCATATACCAAGCACGACCCCGAAGGCACTGCCGGCCAGGCCGATCAGGGTACCATAGCTCAAAAACAAAATGGCCACGGCCCGGCGAGATGAGCCGACGGCACGGATAATACCGATGTCCCTCCTCTTACGCATAACAATCATAAACAAAATAACGAAGATCAACAGTGCGGTCACGAGGCAGATCAGGCCGAGGATAATCTGCATAATTGCCAATTGCTGATAAATTGCGCCGGTAATCAGACGAAATTGGGGTATTTGCATCGAGGGAAAAATGTAAGCGAAATTAACCTGATCCTCGGACCAATTCAGGGTCTCATTCGCGAATTTCTCCCACACCAGACGAACATCCTCGATAACCCCGGCGGGAGTATAGCCGGGCCGAAGGTAAATCTGGATACGGCCGAGGCATTGTTTCTTTCCGTCCGGGCCGGCGGTGCCGATTAAATCTCGCAGATAATCAAACGGCAGAT
>DAOWIP010000577.1 GCA_030640865.1 Sedimentisphaerales bacterium
ACCGGAACATATTGCGATATTAGTTCAATTCCAACTACCGGGGCAGCGGACACACCGGGAATCTTCAAGCCTGGCACCAGCGACACGCCCGGAACCGATTGGCCGTTCACCTGCAAACAGACAATCAGAAGTAATACAGACAACTTAAGTTTCATAACTCACCCATTCACAATTGGTTATCATTTGGCGTAACATTTTAGCCATCTGCGGCAATTTAGAAAAATCGTGCAAGAGCACCTCTCTGAAATACAGAAAGGTGCCACCCAAGAAGTTTCAATCACAAACTGAAAGCTTGTGCTACATATAGCTAAAGCGTTACCATCCGGCAATTGCGTCAAAAAAAAATTCTCTGTGTAAATATAGCCCCCAACCAGCAATATTTCAAGGAATATTAACGCGGAACCTTTTGCTTTTACTTTGTAACGTTTTATGATATAATTAGTTTTTGTTGCGGAAACATAAAGACGAGTAGAGGTAATTTATGCCGGCGAATAATAACAATAGCATTCGATTTTCATCTCTGTTCACGCCTTCCCATATTATCTGCCAAACGGAAGAAACGAATCGCGATAAGGTGATAATGGAACTGCTGCGGCTGTTAGCCTATGAGCGGGGGATCGGCAATGTCGATGAAGCCTACGATTCCATATTGAAACGGGAGAACGAGATTCCAACTGTCGTGGGACCACATATCGCTATGCCGCACGCCCGACTTGAGGCCCTTGATTCTCTCGTAGTGGGCGTGGCTACCTCCCAAAAAGGTATCGTTTATACTCCGGCCAACGATAACCCTGTTAAACTTTTGATACTCACTCTCGCCCCAAAAACCGCTCCGGGGGCATATTTGCAGGCAATAAGTTCGGTGGCCAAGATTTGCCAGGACCCAAAGACCGCCGATGTCGTTTCCGAGTTGTCCACGGATAAGGAAGTCTGGCGGTTTTTCGATCGGGGTGGTATAACGCTGCCCGATCATCTGCTCGCCCGCCATATTATGGACCCGGTAGAGGTACAACTGCTCGAGAACGATACTCTTGAACGAGCGATCGATCTGTTTGTCCGCGACAAGTTACGGGAATTACCCGTTGTGGACAAGGACGACAATTTGATTGGTGTGGTTACCACTTACGAACTACTCCGTGTCTGCCTGCCGGACTATATTCTCTGGATGGATGATCTCAGCCCCATAATGAATTTCGAGCCTTTTGCCGAGGTGCTTCGCAAAGAGGGCAAAACCTGGCTGGCGGAGATTATGACCAGCGATTATGCCGTCGTCAAGGAAGACGCCCCGGCAATCCAGGTCGCAAAGGAAATCACACGACAACGAGCCGGAAACGCTTATGTCATCAGAGGTAAAAAACTCGTGGGCGTCGTTTCACTGGTGAGTTTCCTGAACAAAGTAATGCGGGAGTAATAGATGGCCTTCCTTAATCTGAACCTGAAAAGCGAAAAGCTGCACATGCTCATTCGGGCCGCGGTTATGTTCATAGTCAGCGGCATGGTCGGCATGCTGGCTCACTCAATCGAACTTGACCGCTCTCAGATAATTTCCTGTTCGATTTTTATTATGATTATCATGGCCACACTGCTGTTCTGGAAGTTTCGCCTGGCCATCGCTTTTGTCGGCATCGGCGCGCTGATGGGCAGTAACGTACTGGACCTGCACACGTTTATTAAGGAATGCAAGCTCGATGTAATCCTCTTTTTGATAGGCATGATGGTAACGGTTGGCGTCCTCAAGGAGTTGGGACTCTTTACCTGGATCATCCAGAGTGTCATCAGTACCTCGCGAATGACCGGCCCGATTTTTGTGGTGACAATTGTCTTCCTCGGCGCTTTTATGGCTTGTGCCGTTGATGAGGTTACCTCTATCGTCTTTGTTGCCACCCTTATCTTCCAGGTTTGCGATACCCTCAAGGTTAAGCCCGTGCCTTTCATTATTATTGCCGTTATGGGCACCAACGTCGGCTCCAGCGGTACCATGCTCGGCAACCCGGTAGGCATTCTTATCGGCCAGAAAGCCGTCCCACCGCTGAGTTTTGTCGATTTTTTGACATGGTCCTTTCCTGTAATGTTAGTAACACTTTGTGTCTCTCTGCTTGTCTTGTTGTACTGGTTCCGCAAAGACATCCGGCTTCTTTCCGAGCGGCTCGACAGCCGCCGTAAAATGGGGCTGGGCCTCGGACCGCTCGTCCGTGTTCCCTATAAACGTGGGCTGGGCATCCTTATAGGCATGATCTGTTTTATCGCCATGCATCATAAAATTGAAATTTATCTTGGTTTGGAACCCAATACTATCTTGATCGTCGCCCCGCTGATTATCGCCGGGCTTCTGATGATTTGGCGGCACGAGCGGGCCAGACATTATATCGAAGCTGATGTCGAATGGTGGACGCTGTTGTTTTTCATGATGCTTTTTGCCGTGGCCGGAACTCTTGAGCACACCCATGTTACCGGTGAAATCGCCGACCGCTTCCAGGCATTTTTCGGCAATCGCGTCTCTGTGCTGACGCCGGTGATTATTTTCATCTCGGCAATCGGTTCGGCTTTTGTCGATAATATTGTTTTTGTCGCCGCCTTTATGCCTGTAGTCAACAAGCTGGAACACACTCCATTGCTCTGGGCACTGCTTCAGGGCGCCTGCTTGGGCGGTAACATCACTATGATCGGTTCTACCGCCAATATTGTCGCCCTCGGAATGCTCGAAAAACGCTACCGGGCACAAATCCACTTTTTCGAGTGGGTAAAGGTCGGTGCTGTCGTCGGGCTGGTCTCCTGCCTTATCGCTTGGGGCGGCATTGCGCTACTCTCTCCTTACATGCCCACTAAACAGGAACGCCTCAAAGCTGTTTCTTCCCACCTTCAAATCCAGAATACAGATAACAGCCAAGACCAGAACAACCCGGATAGTAACCCAGCCAGCCAAAAAGATAAGTTGGACAGCATGGGCTGAAGCCCATCCTACATATATGATGCCGAATAGCTCGCAAATCAAACAATGGGCCTGTCAATTAGGGTTTAGTCTGGTGGGGATAGCTCCGGCGGCAATAATTGAGCATGAGCGATCGCTACAGGAATATCTGGATAAGGGCTATCAGGGCTGTATGCGTTATTTGGAACGGAACGTGGAACAGCGGACCGATCCGCGAAAACTGATGCCTGAGGCGAGGAGTATTATTTGTACAGCGATGAACTATTATGCGCCATTGCCGGAGGTGGTTACTGATGATGTGTATGGCAAGGTAGCGCGTTTCGCGTGGGGAATGGATTATCACAAGGTGGTACGGGAAAAGCTCAAGCGGCTGACAGCAATTATTCGCCGGGAGGTTGGCCGGCCGGTGCGACTGCGCTGCACGGTTGATACGGCGCCACTGGCGGAAAAGGCGCACGCCGCGCGAGCGGGACTTGGCTGGATAGGCAAAAACGGACTGTTGATTAACGAACAGTACGGCTCATGGCTGGTGCTGGGTGAAATTATTACCGATCTGGAA
>DAOWIP010000086.1 GCA_030640865.1 Sedimentisphaerales bacterium
GATTTTGTGGCGTTGGCAGTGCTGCCGCACGGGCAGATAGTCGGTTTTCGCAACGTTTTTCGGACTTTTGGCGGTTGCGTCAATAATAGCTATTTTCTCGACAATCTCAAGAAATTTGCGAAAAAAAATTGCATTTCAGACTTAAATCCGCGATATTATGGTGGTACTGAGAAGATTGAGTAATAATTGACTAATAAAGTAAAGGAGTAAGGCTGTTATGACAGGAAAGCAAAAAACCGTTGTGTCAACATTGTGCGTTTTCTTGTTTGCATATATCCTCTGTACAGCGGAATGTTTGTCCGACGAGCGCCGGCAGAACATTTTCCACGATAACAAGGACAAAACAACTCTGGAAATCGCGCAGTTGGTGGGAAATAAATATATTACTTCCGATCCCCGGATTTACTCGCCGCCACACCCTAAAGATAAGATATTTCGCCCGTGGTTCTATCCCGCAGGTGTTACACTCTGGTCGTTGTGTCAGCTTTCTGACATTTCGCAAGACCCGTCATATCTCGATTTCGCGTGTCGCAACTTTGACTATTATCTGGACAATAACAAGGTAGTGTACAAAATAAACATGAACAGAGGCGGGATGATGGGGCACGCCCTTCTGGAAGTGAACAACCGGCGACCAAATCCGCGATATAAAGAACTCGTCAGAAAGATTTCACATTATTATGAGCACGAACAAACCCGATTGCCCGACGGAAGTATCTGTTACAAAAAAAATCCGGAACTCCGCCAGACGTGGATCGACTCGCTGTTCGTATGGTGTCCCATACAAGTCAAGTCGGCAAAATTGTTCAATCAACCGCAGCGATATGAAGATGTCATGCGGCAATTCTTTAATTTTACAACGCGGCTTCAGGACCCCGCGATTAAACTCTTTTATCAGGGATGGGGCTGGGGAATAAATCGCACCACGCACTCGCCGGGATTCTGGTGCCGAGGCAACGGATGGGTTATAATGGCAATGACTGAATCACTCAAAGCCATTCCCCCGAACCAACCGGGACGGGAAAAGTTGCTGGGTCTCTACCAGGATTTTGCCAAGGCTATATTGAAAGAACAGTCGCCGTCAGGACGATGGCACCAGTTGTTAACACACCACGATTCTTATCAGGAAACCTCCGGAACGGCAATGTTTATCTATTCATTTGTCCAGGGTTATAAAAACGGCTGGCTGACTGAAAAATATAAAGATGCCGCACTTAAAGGGTTTGAAGGTTTAAAAGAAAAAATCGATCGAGAGGGCAATATTTATGACACCTGTATAGGTTGTGGTACTCGTGATACACTTGAGGGCTATTACAAACGTGAAAAACGCACCAATGAGCAACACGCTATAGGCCCTGTCATCCTGGCCGCCTGTGCTGTCAGCTCTTTGGACAAATAATTATACCCATCGGGTATCATTATCTGGCAGCAAGCGTAGCCCGCCCTGCTTTTTGTTCGGGCTACGCCTGCTACACGATTGGCGTCCAAGGCAAAGTTATAACTGTTACAATCCATACAACTGTTTTTTTGTTGAAACGCTATCGTCTGATATAGCAGTGATTTCCCCTCAAATGTTTGCCTGGAGATATTTTAGATGTTAAACTTATAGTAAGGGTAGCCTTCCAGGGATGGCTGCTCATACGAGGTAGCTATGAGAGGAACAATAAGAGGGGCTATTCTGCGAATGCTCATGGCATTCTTTGCAGGGGCTGTCACTATGCTGTTTATTCTGACCCCCGGTCAGGTACGGATCAAAGACATCTTCGATCAGCAACAACGCTCGAAGATGATCGATTTCAATCAGGCCGCCGACCGTGTCGAAAGGGCGAACGACCTGACGCTCTTTTACGCTAACCGTGCCCGGCGATATCTCAGGGACAAATTCTCGCCGTAGTTAAGTCCGTACCGCAGGCGTCTCGCCTGCAGCCATTTGCACTACAGTCTTGTAGGGGTGGAGTCTTGTCCCACGCGGTTCCCTCCGTGTGGCGATCTTATTTGATGTTGAATGTTGAGCGTTTGATGTTCATTTCATTTCTTCTCTTCTCTTCTCTTCTGTCTTCTGTCTTCTGTCTTCTGTCTTCTGTCTTCTGGATTCTGTCTTCTGGATTCTGAATTCTGGATTCTGAATTCTCTTCTTCTTACAACTCACTCTTGACACCTTTGCCAAAACAGGTTAGGCTTGTCTTTCGGCAGGAAGGTAATATAGACGCCGGCGTCAAAAGTTTTGAGAACTGGAGTTTCGCGAAATGGCCAAAATCGCTCGAGGCAAAAGAACTCGTTCCGATATTTTACAGACCGCGTCCCGTCTTTTCGCTCTGAACGGTTATTTTCATACCAGCACCAGCGACATTCTCGAATCCGTCTCGATCAGCAAGGGGGCTTTCTATCATCATTTCAGGAGCAAGGAAGATTTGGCCCTTGCCATCCTTGAGCGGTTGCGCCGTGATTATCAGGAATCACTTATCGAACCGGTCAGGAAAGCTGAGCCTGGCAGACGGCCCGGCGAAATGCTCAATCGAATCGTGGAACTGAACCAGTCCGGTCAATGGTTCAACTGCCTGCTGATAGCCCGGCTTGCCCAGGAAATGAGCCAGCAGGAGGGGGAACTGGCCCGCCAGGTCGTCGAAACAGTAAATTGGTTGATCGAGTTCTGGCGGGAAATTATCTCCGACGCCCAGACCGCCGGGTCGATATCCCAAAACCCGGACCCGCGAATTATTGCTGAACTGATATTTGCCGCCTGGACCGGCGCCCTTATCTGTCGCGAACTGGATGATGGAATCATCAACTTAGACACGCTCCGAAAATCCATTCAGGCAATAATATGAATTGATTGACAGGAAAGGATAGAAAAAGTGAAAAAGATATTAGTTTTGGTAATTGTGGCGGGTGTGATGTGGGTAAGTTCGGCCGAGGTTGGCGCAGTCGATTATTATGTCGATGCGACCGGCGGCAACGACAGTTGGAACGGCAATTATCCGAACTACGAGGGCGGCATGAACGGGCCGTGGAAGACAATTGCCAGGGTGAATGATTATGCGGAAAACCCGAGATTTTCTGATGGGGATGCGATTTGTTTTAAAAGAGGTGAGGTATGGAGAAATGATGAGACAATAGGTTATGACACCTCAACAATCTATTGGGGAACTCTCAATGGATTGACAATACAGGATTATGGAACCGGGGAAAAACCCTGGATTGACGGCAGTTCGCAGGCGGCTATCTGTTTTCACGGTTATGATAAATTGTCAAATCTGGTAATACGAAACATCGATGTAAGCGGACTGGGATGGGTAGGTGCTCCCGAAACAGCAAATATTTATGTGAGGAACGTTACTAATATTACTATCGATAACATTTATGCCGATGGGCATAAAGGAACCCCCACGGAGTTCGTTGTGAAAGGGCCTATAAAAATCGGGCCGAATCTGGGAGACCTTGTCATAAAAAATTGTGAAATATTCAATATTATGCAAAGAGATACTCTTAATAGGTATGGCAGTCCATATACAATTGTAATAAATAATTATCATGTTTCTGCAAATGCCAAGATTACAGGATCGGTTAAAATCATCAATAATACCGTGCATGATGTTGTAGGAGATATTTTACAGCCGGCGAATGTTCGTCCTCCGGGGGGACTCCTTATTGCGGACAATGTGTTTTATCATTTCGGCGAAAATGCTATTGACCTGAAAAGTTGCAGCAATGTAATCATAGAGAACAATGAAATCTACAGGGATTTCGGAGGCAGTAACAAGTATTGCGAGGACTACTGGCCGGACCACCTCTTTAATTTCGGCATGATAGTTACTCATACTACCGGAGGTGGTACTGATCCTACTTGCGAGAACATAATAATAAGGAACAATTATATCCATTCTGCGGGCAATTTCAGGACATTTGAAATAGGAGGCGCGAACAATCTTCAAATATACGATAATTATTTCAAGGATGTAGGAAGAATAGAGTTAAGTACTAATAGATGTTCTGTTCACAATAATGTATGGGATGTAACCCATGATCCGGTATGCGATGATTTTATTTATTGCACATCGGGCACTACGTCCTGTTCAGCTTCGACATTGTCACTTATAGCACCCTCATCATATATGCGTTCTTGTAAGATATTCAACAACACATTCTACACAAAATCAAACACAATGAACTATGGTATGTACTACAAGAAATATTCGACCAGTGTAAATAATGAAATCTTTAACAACATCTTTTACTTCGACAGGGATGATACGAATTCCTATCCATTATATTTCAAAATTCGTGACGACAGTTCTGATATACCTGATGTACATAATAATCTTTATTTCAATCCCTCCGGCACAAAGAGAATTTATTGGGACGGAACTATTTATGATTCAACCGACCAGACCGCCTGGCAAGACGCAGGCCACCCTGGAGGTATATTTACAGACCCCCTTTTTGTTGACCCTGAGAACAGCGGTTTCCATCTGCAATCAACTTCCCCAATGATAGACACAGGAGTATTCCTTACCACCATCACCAGCAATACCGCAAGCAGTCAAACCTCATTCACAGTAGTTGACGCGGGCTGTTTCTACGACGGCTGGGGAATCCCCGGCGAGGTGGGCAATACCATCAAAACCCAAAACGGACAAACAACAACCGTCCAGACAGTTGACTACGATACCAACACAATAACAGTCAACCCAGCGATAAATATTGTCAATAACGAAGGAATAGCTTTAAATTACGAAGGCACTGCCCCTGACATCGGCGCTTATGAGTACGCTATCCGAGGCGATCTCAACGGCGATGGTTGTGTTGATATTACAGATTTATCTATGTTTGTTGAATTCTGGCTTCAATGCAATGATCCGCAAAATCCCGACTGCGAGTTTCCTTTTTAATATAATGACGAATGATGGAATATTACAGCAAGATAAAGAGAAAAGTGTAATGAAACAGGTAAATTACTACGAAGCAAATTTAAGAAGCGTAATTGTTATATCGATCGCTCTGGCGGTTGGCATGGGAGTTTTGGGGTTTTGCGGCAGTGTGGAGGCGGCTGATTATTATGTCGATGCGACCGGCGGCAACGACACTAACAACGGGCGAAGCGACACGACGGCCTGGCGAACCATCAGCAAGGTCAACAGCTATAATTTTCAAACAGGAGATGATGTGTATTTAAAGTGCTGCGAAATATGGACGCCCACCGACTCTCTACAGGTTGACTGGCAGACATCCGCCGCATCGGAAAAC
>DAOWIP010000035.1 GCA_030640865.1 Sedimentisphaerales bacterium
GCGAGACGCCGGAGAAACACGTTTTCCGCAACAGCAACCAACCGCGATGATTATGCCGGTTGCTTGAAAGCGATAAACTCCAGTCCGCCGCAGGCGGACTGTTCTTGAACGATTTTCTACCAACTTTATTGGAGTTGAACCATAATTTGAGAATTGAACATCAAATAAGGAGAAATTTTTAAGATGAAAGAAAAAAACAAAAGAAATCTTGTGTTGGTTAGTATTTTAACTGTTCTGCTCGTTTCGCTTTGCCATGAATCAAAGGCTGCGGACTACACTATCGAAAACGACGCTATAAAGAGAGTCATTTCTGTTGACACAACAGTGAAGACGGTATCGTTGTCCAACAAGTTGACCGGGCGGACGTACAAGGTAACGTCGGATGAGTTTAAGGTTGTTCTTGACGATACGGATTTTGATTTCAAGGGAACCGTTCTGACAGCTCGGGATTTTGTGCCTGACGGGAAGGTCTCCGTACTCGATGGCGGCAAAAAACTCATAGTGCCGCTGAAAAATAAAGCACATAATCTCAAGGTCAAGGTAATCTATGAAGCGGACGGATCGTTTTATATGCATAAATGGCTGGAATTCAGCACCATATCCGGCAGCAAAACAATAAGCATTATCGAAGTTGAACGAATGATTATAAACGGCGCCGCAACCTCACGTCCTAACGCTGAGGGATCCAAACAAGGCGAAGCTGACGACGGTCCGATCTATGCAGACTATTTCTGGATGGGGGTCGAATTTCCCAAATTTTATAACGATTTTGACGGAGATTATATCCGGCTTTATCATTATCCCAATAAAGTCGCGTCCGTAACAAATACGGTCAAAAGCTATAAAGCGGTTCTCGGCGCGGCCAACGATGACTGGAAGGGCGATATTCGATCTAATCCAATCAAAGATAGTTTCTTCAAATATATCAGTGAACTGCGTTCGACGCCGACGCGCTTCCATCGGACATATAATCTCTGGTGCACCTGTCCGGCAAAAGAAAAAGATGTCCTGAGGATTATCAAGTCCGACATAGCACCGTTATACAAAGCCGGTCTGACCTTCGACACTATCACTATAGACCATCGCTGGGAGGATAAGCGAAGCCCGACCAGCGGCTGGTATCCGGCAAAAGAAAAATGGCCTAACGGGTTCGGTAGGGTACAGGCGGAACTGGCCAAGTATGGAGCCACTTTGGACATCTGGATGCCGATTAACATGAACGCTCCGGTCCCCATCGGCAGCGATGCCCACAGGCACATGAAGGAGCGATTTACACATTATACACGTGAAGGCATTACCGGTTTTAAGATGGATTTCGCCTTTTTCACTCGGTTATGGCCCTACAATAAGAAGTACAAGGGGAAGAAAAAATATGCAATGCTGGAGGCGAGTAACGAAGGGGTTTTCGATATTGTGAGGGCCTGCCGAAAAATAAATCCCGACGTCGTTTTTTATCTTACCTCTGCCATAAACAGATCGCCCTGGTGGCTGATGGAACTGAACTATATATGGGAAAGGTCAACTGATTTCCAGGAATACCGCGATGAGTGGCATTACACAGACTGCTTATTGCAGCATATACCACAGAACAGTTGGATGCACATGGGCATTCCCGGACCGAACACGGTAAACGAGCGATTCAGTAAACCGGGCAATTACTGGACGTCAAGACAAGAAATGCTCAAGGCCGAGAAATACAGTCCGGTTGATTATGTGTTCCGAGGCTCCATGTTCTTCGAGGTGTATGCCAGGTTCTCCGGCACAGCGATACCGATGATTGTTGATTTGGCACGGTTCAACAAGAATAATTTCGATATTCTTACCCAACAGCCCTTTGTCTCCGGCTGTACGGATATGTATTACTGGGCCTTTTTCCACAAAGAAAAGGGCGGGCTTATCAAGTTCAGGAACAGGGCCGAGGCGGCGAAGAATATGACTATAAAACTGGACGAGACAATCCGTATTACAAAGAATCCGGGGACAGGGTTCGAGTTGTGGAAGGTCGATATAAGCCCCTATAAAGAAACGAGGTATAAACCGGGGAAATTTTACTACGGCGATACGTTTGATGTTACTATGCCGGCGACAACGGTACCTTTGATTGTCAGGCTGAAGCCTGTGAGTGAGTTGTGAGAAAGAGAGAAAAGAAGAATTCAGAATTCAGAATTCAGAAAACAGAAGAAAGAAAAGAAAAGAGAGAATAAATTAAACAGAATGAAGCAAAGAAGAAAAAGCCGTGAACGGTTACCAAAATAGTTATGATTAAATCAGCTTCAGAACATATCGAGCATCTACGGCGGAAGATTCGCCGTCATGATAACCTCTATTATGTGCTGAACGCTCCGGAGATCGGCGACCGTGAGTATGACGAGCTGTTCGCGGAACTGAAAAGGCTGGAAAAAGAACATCCGGAACTTATCACAACCGATTCGCCCACGCAACGAGTAGCAGGAAAACCGTTAGAAAATTTCCAGACTGTACGACACAGTGTGCCGATGCTGAGTATGGACAATACCTACTCGGCAGAAGAATTACGGCAGTTCGATCAGCGGGTACGAAAAACACTCAAAAACCAGCAGCCCCGTTATATTGTCGAAAGCAAAATAGACGGTGTCGCAATGTCGTTACGCTACGA
>DAOWIP010000094.1 GCA_030640865.1 Sedimentisphaerales bacterium
CAACTCAATTTTCTTCCATCTTAACTTGGCGCCTTGGCGGGATAAAATATTTTCCGTATTTATCCTCCCAAAAAACCACTCATTTCCTCTAAAAAAGCGCGCGTTTTTGTTAAGAAATTTCCCCCCTATCCTGCCCATCAACCCCATCTTAACGATTTTTTCTTACATAAAATATGAACTTACAATATAACCGGTGGGGCTGGTTCTTACTATCTCGGCGGCCTGTGCGGATGCAATGGAGATTGGTGCAGTCACGGCGGCACAATCACCAACTGCTATGCCGCCGGCTTGGTAACCGGTGGGACTGACTCCTGGACGCTCGGCGGCCTGTGCGGATGCAATGACGGCATAATCACCAACTGCTTCTGGGATGTTGAGACTTCAGGGATGGGCGTTAGCGATGGCGGAACAGGCAAAACCACGCTTGAAATGCAGACGGAGAGTACCTTTTCTGACGCAAATTGGGACTTTACTGTGGTGCCTCTCTGGCGTATGCCGTTTCAGGCGGTTGGTTATCCGATGCTTGGTTGGCAAAAGGATATCCCAGGTGATTTTACCGGCCGCTATGGTGTCTATATGGATGACTTTGCTGTTTTCTCTAATGCCTGGCTCAGTGATGATTCGCCCACTGTCAACTGGAACGAACACTGCGACCTTCACAGCAACGGCGTAATAGACCCAGGCGACCTGATAATATTCGCCAACCACTGGCTATGCAATTAGTAGATACCTGTTGCGGAAACACCTTTTGTCATTCCTGCGCAGGCAGGAATCCATCTTTTTCGCTCCGACGGGTGGCAGCCACCGAGTCTTCGAGGTGGATGGCTCGACGGGTGTCTGCCGAATCCTTAGTTAAGTAGGGTGCGATACATCGCACCATTTCTTTTCTATTTTCTTTAATTTCTCATTGTTTATTTTATATTTTATATTGAGTCTTCTCTTCCCTCTTTCTCACCATCGTGCCGCAGGCAGATTCGCTGAGGCGAACCCACAACTTATTCATAATCCGTTCCAATCCGTCACATCCGTGTCATCCGTGTTCTATCTCTTCAATCATAAAATCATAAAATCTAAAATTCTTCTTCCCCACTTTCTATCCGCATTTGACAATAAGTCCGAAAATAGGTACAATGAAAGCCTTACTGAAAGGGTTATTATTATGCACACTCGACAGAACTTGGCGGTAAGTTTGGTATTGGCAATTTCTATGGTCGGTATCAGTTATGGTGTCGGCGGTGATATGGGAGCAGGCACTGAGCCGCTGACCGATGGCTCAGCAGCTTATCCGTACCTGATAGAAGACCTGACGGATTTTGATGTGTTTGCCGATCCGGCAAATGCAGCAACTTACTGGGCCGGCGGTGTTTATACGAAGCTCACCTGCGATCCCAATCTAACCGACAGGTCATATACCACCGCTGTCATCGCGCCGGATACGCCTGATACAAGTGGCTATTTCGATGGAATGCCATTTGAAGGCGTCTTTGACGGCAACGGCCATATCATCAATAATCTGACAATCGATACCACGGACGTAAGCAATGAGTATCTCGGCCTGTTCGGCTACATTGGCATCGGCAGCGAGGTCAAAAACCTCGGCATCGAAAACGCCAATATCACCGGCGGGGATTATTCTGATTATCTCGGCGGCCTGTGCGGAGTCAACCGCGAAGGCACAATCACAAACTGCTACGCAACCGGCTTGGTAACCGGCGGGACTTATTCTGACTATCTCGGCGGCCTGTGCGGATACAATAGCTCAAACGGTACCATTACCAACTGCTATGCCACCAGTTTGGTTACTGGCAGCAGCGATCTTGGCGGCTTGTGCGGATATAACGGATACGGCACAATCACCAACTGCTATGCCGCCGGCCCTGTAACCGGCGATTACAAACTCGGCGGCCTGTGCGGATATAATTACGAAGGCATAATCACCAATTGCTACGCCGCCGGCTCGGTAACCGGTGGGGATGATTCAGGCGTTCTCGGCGGCCTGTTCGGACTCAATAAGCACGGCACAATCACCAACTGCCATGCCGCCGGCTCGGTTACCGGCGGGGATGGTTCTGGCGATCTCGGCGGCTTGTGCGGATTCAATGACCAATGCACGATCACCAACTGCTACGCCACAGGCTCGGTAACCGGCGGTGATGGTTCTTACTGTCTCGGCGGTCTGTGCGGGAGGAATTCCTATAGCACAATCAGC
>DAOWIP010000398.1 GCA_030640865.1 Sedimentisphaerales bacterium
GCCGGTGCCGCGAAATGACGATGAACATTCAGCAGCCCACCATTTGTTGCCACCGTACAAATAAGAATCATATACGGCAGCATCATAGCCGTCAGACTCAGCACCAGCCATGTCTCGAATCCCCGACTGCTCGCCAGCCAGCCTATGTAAATCATACATAGCCCCAACAGCGTCAAGCCCGACAAAGCGACTACCAAAAGGGTAACTACGCTACGGGCCAGAAGTGCGGCTTTGTGTGGGTCTTCGTGCAGTTTTTCGGAATAGACCGGAATCAGGGCTGCTGACAGAGCGCCTTCGCCGAACAGTCGGCGGAACAGATTGGGAATCTGGAACGGCATGGCAAAATAGTGCCAGACTTCTGTGCTGAAATGTTGCAGGCACACCGCGTCGCGCAGCAGACCTAAAATACGGCTCAAAAGTGTCAAGGCCCCGATCAAGCGAGCCGAGCTTATGAAATGATGATGCCCTTTAGATGTTTTATGCAACTAAAGTTTCCACTATCAGAAAAGCCTATAAAAAATCAGTCAGACGTAATTCGTCATTAGTCACACAGAGTGGGAACCTATGGCCCATGCGATTCTCTGTTATCTCGGCCGCCCTGGCCCCGGCCCGCTTCTTACGCCGCGGCCTTTGGGTGCGTTTTTAGCTTTTTCTGCCTGTTTCTCAAGCTCGATCATTTCCTCGGACTTGACAACCTCAACTTTTGCCTTGATTTCGTCGAAGATTTTCTTCTGCACATCGGTTTTCATTTGACGGCTCATTTGGCCGAGAATTCCTGGTTTGGCCTTGTTAAATTCGATAAAATAGGCCGGACTGATGGAAGTAACTTTGATGACTTCAAAGCCCTGCACGCCGACAAACGGCCCCAGAACATCGTCTCTCTTTGCGCTTTGGACGGCGGCGGCGCATTCTTCTCCAAGTTTCACCTTCAGTTTTTCAACTGACATATTCTCGATCAACCCTTTGAACTCGTCTTGTTGTTTGGTATATTTCTCATACAGTTTTTCGAAGTCGGCGTCTTTCTCTTTCGCTTCATCAACGGCTTTTTGTGCCTGTGATCTTTTCTGGAACGTAATATGTCTGACCGTGGCTTTGAAGGGCCGATTATAGCGGTCGATATTTTCTTCGTATTTTTTGCGAGCCTGTTCTTCCGTGGGCCGGGGGATTTCTTTATCCAGTTCATTGACGAGCAGTCGGCCGGAGAGATAATAATCTTTGTACAAATTCAATATAAATTGAGCATCACGGCCTTTGTCGAGTTGACGACGGCGGGCCTCTGCCAATTTGGCCTGGATATCGACCCAGAGATTAATAGCGTCGAGAAATTTGCGGGAGGCACCGTATTTCATCATAGCATCGACCTGCCAGCCTTTAAGTGAAACATCGTTGACGGTAACCAGTACCCGATCTCCGTCTTTTTTCTCCGCGGCGGTTGTCTCTTTTTCCATACTCGTGGTAACAGGCAGCTTTTTCACCTTGCTGTTTTCCGTTTTGCCTGCCGAGTTGTCAGCGGCAAGCACCCTGCACTCACCGACCATCAATACCAAAACCAATACTACAACGTACTTGTAAAACCTGTTCATTTGCGTAATCTCCTGTGTTAATTTATCCACCACTCATTTAGTTGTTTCTTCGGCAGGCTTGTTCTCTCTGAAACGGCTCCGTTTTAGTATATTATCCGGATTGTAATGTACTAATGTCAACAGTGGTTGCGTTTCTCTTATAATCTCCTCTGCCGCCAACGGCTTACGGCGCAGATAATCACTTTTGTTCGGACTGGTAACCCGCAAATCTTTAAATACCATACAATTCAGTTGCGACGGCAGTTCAAGGATTGCCCGTGTTGTCTCCGGTTGTTCATTTTTATCAACGATGGTCTTTTCTTTTTCAGCCTGTTGTTTCTGGGCAAGTTCCATCGATTTAAATAACAGGGTCGTATTACGGGCTATCTGCGGCAAAAATCTTCTCGATTGATCTGGATATTTCCGCACCGTCTGTGTAAGCCACTCGACCTGCTGACGGGTTGTCTTAAGTGTCTGTTCCCGTAGCGGCTTCATATCGGGCGGCGAACAGGGGTCTTTCAGTATGGTATTAGTTTCTTCAAGGGTCTTTTCCCAGTCGGCTTTTGCTTTTTGGGCGAATTCTTCCGCCTGTTTTTTAGCCTTGTTATATGCCTGCTGGTTCTGCCAATCATCTTTGA
Organism: Sedimentisphaerales bacterium; assembly: GCA_030640865.1. Lineage (GTDB taxonomy): Bacteria > Planctomycetota > Phycisphaerae > Sedimentisphaerales > SM23-30 > DAOVXR01. The sequence continues at coordinate 2,201 of DAOWIP010000398.1, forward strand.
CTTTTGTTCTGATGCGGCTTTCCGGCAAAGGCTTTTCCGAGGCTGCCCCTGCCCGGCCGTCGTCGGCCAGGCTGCCCGGCTCCCGTTCCGAATCGACCCCGACAATCCGTATCATATAAGCGATTGTCGCCCGATTGCGATAGTCAAAGGCCATTAGTGAAGTGATGTCTTCATACAGTTGTATCGGGGGCACATCGAGCCGGCTGACAGTTCCTTTATGTAAGGGCTTACAGGTAAAAAGAATCTCCAGCAGACTCTGTTGGGCTGCTTCGTTACGCATTTTGTACGTGGTGTCAAGCAACAGTTCACGCGGCAGGTCTTGTTGTGAAATATATTCCGTCTTGCCGAAAACGACCTTTATTTTATCCGTACTGAGTTTTTCGGCCAATGCTCCATAATCAACCCTTTTTTTAATGGGGCTTTCTTCGGGTTTGTCGGAGTTATCTTCGTCCTTTTTTTCTGACTTCATTGTCGCCGCTTGCTTCTGGGCCATCTCGTGGGCCTGCGCCAGCAGTTTTTGTCCTTTCTCACGGCTCTGCTGCTGTTGCCACGTCTGTTTTACCTTGTCATAGACTTCGTCAAAGGCTGGGTCTCGATAACGCGGCGCTTCCGCATCGCACGGATCAATCTCACTTTCCGGCAGTGGTACGCGAAACTGCTGTTTTTGTACGGTCCAGTATTGCTGGAGTGTTTCTTCCTGTTTGCCGGTGGGAAGCTGTGCGAATTCCTCCGCCACAACCTTTTTTACTTCCGATAAATCGACTTTAAGATATTCCACCTGTACCCTGTCTGGCAAAAGATAACCGAACCCGAAAGGATTCTCTTCTTTGTCGATTTCATCGGGACGGAACTGCTTGTATTTCTCGAAATGTTTTTGCAGTTCATTTTCTGAAGGCTCGCTTATTTTACCAAGAAACATATTCACTGGAAATGATATATAGGTTCCGTTGACGTTTTTCTGTTCCATCTGATTGCGAATTTTTTTTCGCAACTGCGGTTCGCTCACAGCCAACTGCCGTGTTATCATATCTCCATAACGGACAATCGCCAGATAATCCCCTACTGCCTGCTTTAGTTCTGTTTCGCTCATCCTCGAATTGCGCAGAACCTGCTGGATATTGCGAGGCCGGACATGCCGTCCCGCCACAAGCTGACGATACGCTTCGAACACCTGGTCGATCTGCTTATCTGTGGCATATATACCCTGGCGGTGGGCCTCGTCGGCCAACAGCAGGAAATAGAGGCTTCCACGGCTGGCCTCTGAAGCGGTAAGTTCATTTACTAACTCAAGATAGTGATCGTATTCCTCGCGGTCTTTGGCCCAGTTCATAGCCTGGCCCTGTAAAAAATGACGGACTCCCAATGCGTACTGGTTATCGCCGAAGAACAGCATACTCGTCGCCAGTACTGGAAAGGGACCCACTCCGCCCATATTGGGTAGCTGGCACAACAGTGGTGGATGTTGTCCGTCGAACTGGCACAAAACATTAAATCCCAGATCACGCATTACTCGAAGCTGGACATCTCTCTGCTGAACAAGACCCAGGCCGATTTCAACTTCCTGGCCGTCCCGGCCAACGATGTACCCGGCTGCGCTATCGAAACGCGACTGGTCCCGCGTCCTCGTAAAACTGGGAATCAGAAAACCCACCATCAGCAGTACGCCAAAAACCGCCAGCAGTTTCTTGTTATTCTTACGAAACCATTTAATCGCCGTCATATTCTCTCCTGTGTATTTTAGTCCCGTAGGGACGGTTGAAAACAGGTAACCGTTCACAAATTTTTAGCCCACATTGGGTGGCACCTTTCTGTATTTCAGAGAGGTGCTCCCGTATAACCCTCGGCATAGAACCCAGCGAAATTATATTAACTGACCGCCAGACACACTCCGTGTAGTGATCTTATTCGATGTTGAACGTTCAATTCTTCTTCCACCTTCTACTCTCTACTCTCTACTCTCTACTCTCTACTCTCTACTCTCTACTTTTCGGCCGGTATGACTTCTAATTGCTGTA
>DAOWIP010000144.1 GCA_030640865.1 Sedimentisphaerales bacterium
ATTACCCGCTTTTCAAGTCACTTGGATTAAAACTCAGAAACAGAATAATCTGGCATTTTAACCACGGCTTACATGCTTCGAAAAGATTTTCCGGGAGATACGAAGTATTACTCTGGTTCACAAAATCGGATACATATACCTTTAATCTTGATTCTGTACGGGTTCCCTCCAAATATCCGGGTAAAACACATTTCAAAGGCCCCAAAAAGGGGCTCCCTTCGGGCAATCCATTAGGCAAGAATCCTTCTGATATATGGGAGATTGTCGCACAGGATTGGGAGCGTCAAATGTGGGACATTCCCAATGTCAAGGCCAATCATCCCGAAAAAACAACCCATCCATGTCAATTTCCTATTGAATTGGTTCAACGATGCGTGTTGGCATTGACAGAAAAGGATGACTGGGTATTGGACCCCTTTGCGGGTGTAGGCTCATCTTTGATTGCCGCTATAATGCATGATCGAAAGGCTATGGGATGCGAAAAAGACACCCAATATTCCCGGATTGCAAAGAAAAGGATTCAAGATTACTATTCCGGAACATTGCGGGTTCGCCCCCTGGGCAAACCTGTTCATAAACCTTCCGGAAAAGAAAAAGTGTGTCAGATTCCGCACGAATGGAAAAAAGAAAATGGTGAGGAGCTTTTTTAATGATTATTTGTGGGCGTTATTCCTTCAATAATGGGCTGGAGTATATACAGGAAAAATACGGACTTCTTCTGACAGAAATCGAAAACATTATTACCAATGTCAACGCTTCAGTATGCAAAACAAAAGAGAGCAAAGAAATCACAATGCCGGGCAGGATGTTGTATAGTCCGAAAGATTTAAATACCGGCTTCACGGAATTGTTCTCAAAGAGAGGATGGCACAAGCAAAAAATCAAGTGCGAATACCCAAAGGAATTCTACGAGAAAAACTATGTACCAAAACCACTGAAAGAAGGAGCTTTCAGGGAGATGGATTTTCTCAAAGAAAGCCTTGGCATCGAAGTACAGTTCGGCAAATACGCGTTTATGGTGTACAATGTTTGTGCGAAAATGACGATATTTCGTAATTTCGGATATATCGACGCAGGCGTTGAGATCGTACCGATAAAAGAATTTGCCGACGAAATGTCCACCGGAGTTTCGTATTTCGAACAGATTGTGTGGGATTTGGAAAAACGAGGAGTTTCAGATATTGATGTACCTGTTTTAATTTTTGGAATAGGAAATGAGCATACAGCAAAAACCGGAGGTTGAGTTACTATGAGAATTAAATTGTTAGTGTGTCAGATTTTGTTGGCTTTGATACTTGCCGGTTGTGGCGGCGTGGCAGAAAAAACGACAACACGGCCGATGAGTGCCGGGCAGTATGACCAGAAGCTGGAAAAGCAGATTACAGTCAAACTGGATTATCTGCTGTTTCTGCCGGAAGGTTACGGACAGAAAGAAAAGAAATGGCCGTTGATCCTGTTTCTGCACGGGGCGGGCGAACGTGGCGATAACCTGGCGAGGGTTAAAGAGTATGGGCCGATTAGTTTTGCGGAAAAGCAAAAAGATTTCCCTTTCATAGTAATTGCTCCGCTATGTCCCAAAAGACAAACCTGGTTGAGCAAAACGCGAGACTTAAAGGCCTTATTGGACGAGATTAAAGCAAAATATACCGTCGATAAACAGCGTATCTACCTTACCGGTCTGAGTATGGGCGGGTTCGGCACCTGGGAGTTGGCCTGCGACTATCCCGAGGAATTCGCCGCCATCGTACCTGTTTACGGAGGCGGTCAGGCCTGGCGGGCACGAATGCTTAAGCATGTTCCCGTATGGGCCTTTCATGGAGATAAAGACAAGCTTGTTTCTATTGAACGATCGAGAGAAATGGTCAATGCGGTCAACGCGAGGGGCGGCAATGCCAAATTAACCATTGATCACAATGCCAAACATATCGGCTGTACGAAAACACATAACAATAAAGAAATTTATGAGTGGTTTCTGTCGCATAAAAAGTAGAAGAGGAAATGAGTGTATGGGTATATGAGGAAACAGGTAATTGGTAACTGGACAGGTTAAGAAATGTCGATGGAAAATATAACAGCCCGAGAGTTGCGGGATAAGATTGCCAAAGGTGAGCTTAAAAGCGTGGAGGTGGTCCGCGATGTGTTTGCCCGGATCGAACAGCGTGAGCCGATAATCGGGGCGTATATCAGCAACTGCTATCAGCGGGCGCTAGAAAAAGCGGATGAGGTGGATCGGCGGGTGACGGCAGGTGAGAGTGTCGGCCCGCTGGCGGGAGTGCCGATCGCGATCAAAGATAATATGTGTACGCGGTTTGGGGCAACGACATGCGCATCAAAAATATTAGAAGACTTCGAGGCGCCTTATAACGCGTGCGTGGTCGAAAAGCTGGAGGCGGCCGAGGCGATAATCGTCGGCAAGTGCAACCTGGACGAGTTCGCTATGGGCTCAAGCTGCGAGAACTCCGGCCTGAAAAAAACAGTCAACCCATGGGATTACGAAAGGGTACCCGGCGGCAGCAGCGGCGGCTCGGCGGCGGCGGTGGCGGCTGATATGTGCTACGCGGCACTCGGCAGCGATACGGGTGGATCGATCCGTATGCCGGCGAGCTTCTGCGGAGTTGTAGGACTAAAACCAACGTATGGGCGGGTGAGCCGATACGGTTTGGTGGCTTATGGCAGTAGTCTGGATCAGATCGGGCCGTTTGGAACCAATGTAGGCGACGCGGCGATGATGATGAATGTCATAGCCGGACACGATGAACGAGACAGTACCAGCGTAACTGAACAGGCAGCACCGATACCTGATTACCTTGCGGAACTGGAAAAAACCATTGAGGGATTGAAGATCGGGGTGGCAAAGGAATTTTTCGCGGCCGAAGGGCTTGATAAAGAAGTCGAAAAGACAGTACGGGACGCACTAACTGTATATGAAAAGATGGGCGCAACCCTTGTCGAGGTGAGCTTGCCGCATATAAAATACGCGATCTCGACATACTACATCGTGGCGACGGCAGAGGCGTCGAGCAATCTGGCACGATATGACGGCGTGCATTACGGGCACCGAACGAAAAACCCACGGGATTATATAGACGTTTATAATTCCTCGCGGGCGGAAGGATTCGGCGATGAAGTAAAACTGCGGATTATGCTGGGTACTTATGCGCTGAGCGCGGGATATTATGATGCCTATTACCTCAAGGCTCTGAAGGTGCGGAATTTGATACGAGGGGATTTCACGCAGGCGTTCGAGCAGGTCGATTGCCTGATGTGCCCGACAGTGCCGGAGGCGGCATTCAAGATCGGCGAAAAGATTGACGATCCGCTGAAGATGTATCTTTCGGACATTTACACCATCGCGGTCAACTTGGCCGGGATTCCCGGCATAAGTATCCCCTGTGGCTTCAATAGTGAGAACCTGCCCATCGGCCTGCAGATTATAACGCCGGCGTTCACAGAGGACAAATTATTACGAATCGCCCGGATGTTTGAATCAGAGACGGATTATCATAAACATAGGCCGAATTTTTGAAGTCGCAAATTGCGACCACAAGATTATTTTTTAAGATTATGGCTCTACTCGGTAAAAATTGGCGGAAAATCGTTCAAGAGCAGCCACTTGCGAGGCTGGCGCTTATCGCATTGCAGCAAACGGCATAATCATAAAGGGTTTGCACCAACTATAGTGGCAGATCAATTCAAACAATATTAAAACTTGCTGCTGAAGTTGCAGGTTTAAGATACGGTTCAGAGCTAATAGTTTATTGCGATTGAGAAGAATATATGAAAGTTATGTACCAATCTGGGCTTAGAGAAACTTTATTTTATATAATATAAAAAAATAAATGCCGGTAAGTCTATATAACCCCTTGCGACACATAGACTTACTTATTTAACAGGATTTCATTACAGGTATTTTTCGTTAAAACAACAAGTGAGTGTATTATGGAAGTGCAGTTAGTAGTTGGTTTGGAGATACATGTGCAGTTAGCGACGCGGACGAAGATGTTCTGCGGGTGCAGGCTGGGCTATGGCGATCCGCCAAACAGTAACGTCTGTCCGGTGTGTATCGGGATGCCGGGGGTACTGCCGGTGATGAATAAAAAGGCTTATGAATACTCGGTGCGGACGGCGCTGGCGCTGAACTGCCAAATTGCCCGCTTTACCAAGTGGGACCGCAAAAGCTACTACTATCCCGATCTGCCCAAAAACTACCAGATAAGCCAGTATGATCTGCCGATGAGTTATGACGGCTATATGGAGATTCCGCTGGAGGACGGCTCGACTAAAAAAATACGGATTATACGAGCGCATCTCGAAGAAGACGCCGGCAAGAATCTGCACGAAGGACTGCCGCATTCGCGGGTCGATCTGAACCGCGCCGGGACGCCACTACTGGAGATCGTAACCGAACCGGATATGAACTCACCGGAAGAGTGCCGCGCTCTGGCAATGGAGTTGCAGAAATTAGTGCGGTTCCTCGGCGTATCGGAAGCCAATATGCAGAAAGGACACATGCGGTTCGAGCCGAATATTAATCTGCATATAAAAGACGACGATGGACGGGAATATAAAACGCCTATCTGCGAAGTAAAAAACCTCAACAGCTTCCGGGCTTTGGAACGGTCCGTGGCTTATGAACGGTGGCGGCAGTTGGAAAAATGGAAAGAGGATCACAACTACACACTGGAAAAAACAGGCAAGCAGAATCGCGGCTGGGACGACAACAAAAACGAAACCGTCTTTCAGCGGGAAAAGGAGGAGGCCCACGATTATCGGTATTTTCCGGAGCCGGACCTGGTGCCGGTCGAAATTGACGATGCGTGGCTCGACAGAATAAAGGCCGAGCTGCCGGAGTTGCCGCAGGCCATAAAGCGGCGGTTCGTACAGGAATATAAACTCAGTGAGTATGACGCGGGGGTATTGACAACCGACCGGGCCACGGCGGAGTATTTCGACAGGGCGGTTAAGTCAGGCGGCCCAGCCCGGCGGGTGGCCAACCTGGTAACACAATATGGACTGAAAACAGCGAACGAACGCGACTGTACTATGAACGAGCTCGGTGTTACAATCGAGCAGACGGCGAAACTGGCCAAGCTCCTCGAAGAAGGAACAGTTAACGCATCGACGGCGGCGACAATCTTCGCTACAATGATGACCGACGACCGTGAACCAAGGGTTATCGCTCAGGAAAATAACCTGATTCAGCAGTCAGACACTGGGGCGCTGGAGGGACTGGTGGCCGAAGTAATCGCGGCAAACCCAAAAGCGGTAGAGGATTTCACGTCCGGCGGCAAAAAAAGCGGCAAGGCACGCGGCTTCCTGCTGGGCAAAGTTATGCAAAAAAGCAAAGGAC
>DAOWIP010000154.1 GCA_030640865.1 Sedimentisphaerales bacterium
AAGCCCTACCCACAAGACTATTTTGTCTATTTTAACTCTAACCTTTGGGACGATAACGCTTTTTCGTGAAGATTTGTCGGAGTTGATTTTGCGCGGATTCGGCGGCGATGAGTATGGGTAAGGCCTCGCCCTGATAAATACGGCAGTCGATAGGGAAGCGAGGGTTGTTTCGCAAGTCTGTAACAACAGCCCCGGCGGATTGGCAGATAACAGCGCCGGCAGCGATGTCCCACAGTCTGGTCTTCCAGCCAAAGGCCCCGGAATAGGCGCCCAGGGCTACATAGGCGTAATGCAGAGCGGCACTGCCGAGGTTTATCAATACGTGTTTGTCCATCAGTTCGGCCAGTGGTGCGGGGCCTAATTCGGAGAGAATATTGCCGGAAAAGGCGATTTGACTGTTCTTATGCAGTGTTTCGTCGCGGCAATTTATGGTTTGTCCGTTACATTGGGCCGGGCCGCCGAGCCGGGCGGTGAACATCTGGTCGGTGCTGGGGTCAAAGATGGCACCGGCGACAGGAATGCCGTCCTCGATAACGCCGACGGAAACAGTGTAATTGGCGGTACCGTGAGCAAAATTGCGGGTACCGTCGATCGGATCAATGACCCACCAGATATTGCCGCCGTCAGTAGGGGACTGTTTTAGGAGTTGGCCGTTCGGGCCTTCCTCGCCGATAAGGCCGTGGCCGGGATAGCGGTCGCGAATGTGCCGGATGATTATTTCCTGACATTCCTCGTCGAGTTGAGTAACAATCTGGTCGGCACCCTTTATGCTGATCCGGGCGGAACCGATCCCTCGACGGGCATGATCACCAGCACGACGAGCCGCCCGCTGAGCTAATTTGAGGATGTTTTCCAAATACAAGGTTTTTTCCATAGCAAAACATTTTAATAATATATTGTAGAAATGAAATGTTTTTCTGGTATATTGTGATGATTATCACCGTTTTTTACGGCAAGGTTTTTGTAAAACAGATTATATGGATGACTCTCTTTTATACGAAAGTATTGTTCTAACTATTTGTGAGGATTGAAATTATGGCGGATTTGGAAGCACTCAAAAACGCGGTGATCAAAGGCGATCAGAATACCGCAATGGAAGTTACCACGAAGGCTCTTGAAGAGGGTATGGCCCCGGAGGAGGTTTTGCGGGGTGGTCTTATCGCTGGTATGGACGTGGTAGGAAAGGCATTCAAGAAAAATGAGGTTTATGTGCCGGAGGTACTGATCGCTGCCCGTGCGATGAAGATGGCGATGGAGATACTGGAGCCAAAGCTGATAGAAGCCGGGGTCGAGCCGCTTGGAACAATCATTGTCGGGACGGTAAAGGGAGACCTTCACGATATTGGTAAAAATTTAGTGTGTATGATGCTCAAGGGAGCGGGATTTAATGTTATCGACTTGGGGACGGACGTGGCGCCGGAGAGGTTTATCGAGGCGGTTAAGGAAAACGACGCCAAGACAATAGGTCTGTCAGCCCTGCTGACGACGACGATGCCAATGATGGATAAGACGGTAACGGCGTTTAAGGAAGCCGGAATCGAAGCGAAAGTGATGATCGGCGGGGCACCGGTTACGCAGAATTATGCCGACAAAATAGGAGCGCAAGGCTATGCGGCCGACGCTGCTACCGCGGTGGATGTGGCGAAGGAATTGCTGTAAAAGCAGGCAAAATAAACGTTTGGGACAAGAACACCTCTCTGAAATACAGAAAGGTGCCACCCAGTCGAATATTTTTTAAAGATTGTAAGTCAAGCCGGGACCGGTGGTTATCAACCTGCCAGACCCGGTTTTTTTATGCCCGTCGGGTGGTATTTTTGAGTGTGGACAAGAGCATCTCTCTGAAATACAGAAAGGTGCCACTCCGCCGTGGCACGGTTTTTCACGGCCAAGATGGCCGTGGCACGGTTTTTATGGCCAAGATGGCCGTGGTACGGTTTTTTTGCTTTCCGCAACAGGAACCAGCGTAAGGGGATTTTTTTGTTGACAAAAGGGGTATTTCCAGAGACAATGATATAAGAAGTACGCTATGAAGAATTGTGGCGGTACAGAGAGGTTGCCGACGGCTTAATGGATGGGAGGCTTTCGGTGATCTTGAGCGAGGATAAGAGACCTGCCTGTTTGCTAACTTGCCTAATGTCTGATGTAGCTATGCTGCAAGCCAGCCGAGAACCTGCGTAAAATACCTTATTGAAGCCCTGGGATTTGCCGTTACAGAGGAAAGTGTGTAGTTAGCATACCTAACCTGTTGCAAGGAGGTGGCATAGCCGCTTTTTCTGTTCTGCATGGATGGCAAAATCCGCTCCCGCTGGTCGCTGTCTGAAATGACAGAATCGCGAGACCGGGATAAAGTTTAACATAGGAGATCGATTGTGAATCGTCTATTTCGCAGAAAACGCCGAGGAAGTGGTTCTGACAGTTTGTTGGAAAGATTATCGCGGAAAAGAAAATCGCCCCAAAGACGACTGATAGCGGAAGAATTAGAGCC
>DAOWIP010000572.1 GCA_030640865.1 Sedimentisphaerales bacterium
ATATGTGGGTTAATCAACCGGAATTCGAGGGGACGCCGGGCGTCGATGATGACGGCAACGGATATGTGGATGATATTTACGGCTACGATTTTTGTAACAACGATGGCAATCCGATGGATGACCACTATCACGGGACCCACTGCGCCGGGACCGTCGGCGCAACAGGCAATAACGGCGAAGGTGTGGCCGGGGTATGCTGGAACGTCAGAATAATGGCAGTCAAGTTTCTCGACTCAGGCGGAGGCGGCTGGACGTCGGACGCTATCGACTGCGTGGAATACTGTACGCTCATGGGCGCTGATGTTACGAGCAACTCGTGGGGCGGCGGTTCATATAATCAGGGGCTGAAGGATGCAATCGATGCCGCCGGCGCAGCAGGGATATTGTTTATCGCGGCGGCCGGAAACGACTATGGTGATAATAACGACACGTACCCACACTACCCGTCAAGTTACACCTCCGCAAATCTTATCGCGGTAATGTCCACGGATAAATATGACAATATGTCGAGCTTCTCAAACTATGGTCCCACTTCAGTGGACCTGGGGGCGCCGGGCAGCAATATACTCAGTTGCCAACTCGGAGGCGGCTATAAGACCATTAGCGGGACCTCAATGGCTACCCCGCATGTGGCGGGCGCCTGTGCCCTGTTGTGGTCGGTGAACCCCGCCCTGAGCGATCAGGAGGTCAAGGATATATTGCTACGCACGGTTGATCCGACGCTGGGGGGGCTTTGCGTCTCGGAAGGGCGACTCAATATCTATAACTCTATTCTTGAAACCTCCGCACCGTGGCTCGATATCAGCCCGGAAGAAGGTGCCGTGCCGCCGCTTGATGCGTGCGATGTGATTGTAACCTTTAACCCGGACGGAATGGAACCCAGTATCTATGAAGCGGAAATTCTGATTATCTCAAGCGATCCACTCCGGCCAACTATTATTGTGCCGGTAACAATGACACTGGTAGCGGACGATCTGTCGCTGAGTCCCGATGCGGGTTTCGAGTCCAGCGGCATTGAGGGTGGGCCGTTCACGCCACAGTGTATGACCTATACGCTGACAAACAACGGCAATGAGCCGGTTAGCTGGACGACGGCGCCAACCGCGGACTGGCTCAATGTGGCTCCGGCATCGGGAGTGCTTGATCCCTGTGATACGATCGGATTAGGCCTTTGTATCTCTCCGCAGGCGGAGTTGCTTCAGCCGGGTGTCTATACTGAAACGCTGACACTTGAAAATCTCGACAGCGGCAGTATTAAAACACGCCTGATTACACTGACCGTAATACCACCGGATTCTTTCACGGAATCGTTCGGCTCAGGCGGAAGCGACTTACATAATCTTACGCTGACACTCAGGCCCGATGGTTCGAGCGCGTATTACGCCGCTTGTTACGAAGAGGCAACCCAATTCCCTACGGACCCATGCGGTGGTACTTATATTGCCCTCGGTGATGACGATTTCGCCGAGATTATTCTGAACCAGCCGACGATGGTATCTTTTTACGGGCAAAGTTACGATCGCATCTATATCGGCAGTAACGGCTATATTACATTCGGGCAGGGCGATGTCGAACACGAGGCTTTACTGGAAAACCACTTTGCTTTACCGCGGATGTCGGCCATGTTCGCCGATTTAACACCGACGGACGGCCAGAGCATATCCTGGAAACAACTCGATAATCGATTGGCGGTTACTTATGAAAATGTGCCGCTTTTCGGCGATAAACAGAAAATAAGCAGCTTCCAGATCGAGATATTCTTTACGGACGAAACCATCCGTGTTACCCGGCTGAATCTGGCCGCCACCAGTTCAATTATGGGGATTTCCAGAGGTACGGGCATTCCCGCAGGCTTTTTCGAGAGCGATCTGAGCGAGTACCTTATCTGCTGTCCATGCGGTGATTTTGATGGTGATTACGCTGTGAACCTGCTGGATTTCGCGATTTTGGCGGCGAGTTGGCTGGACAACACCTGCCAAAGCCCATACTGGTGCGATTGGACTGACATCGACCGCAGCAATGTTGTCGATCCGCCGGATTTGGCGTTTCTGACGCAGAACTGGCTATACGGAGCCGAAGCCGGCCCTGGCCCGGAACCAAACCTGCCGGAACCGATAGCTTACTGGAAGTTCGACGAAGGCGAGGGTGATACCGCCTACGATTCGGTCGGCGACAACCACGGCACAATCCACGAAGCACTATGGACGGACGGACAAATCGATGGCGCACTTGACTTTGATGGAACTAATGATTATATAACTTTCGGGCATAGTAATTGTATTAAACCCCCGCTTCCAGTAACAATCACTGCATGGATCACATTGGCTGATTCAGGTGTTATTTACACAATTTCTTCATTAGATGACCCATCGGTTGCATATTATGGATTGTTTTTTCAGATATTGGCTACAGGTGAATTGATAATTAGTGTCGGCGATGGGAATGGATCAAGTCCGTCGCATAGAAGAAGCAAGATAGGAACAACAACTCTGGAACCCAATAATTGGTATCACGTCACGGCAGTCGTTAGGGGTGAAACAGATATGGATTTATATGTTAATGCCGTAAATGACGGTGGTTTTTATAGTGGAACCGGAGGACCTTTAGCGTATTCCGACGGCAACGCGTTTATTGGATCTACAGGCGGCTCGACGAATTTCTTCAACGGTAAAATTGATGATGTGCGCGTTTATGACTGGGCTTTATCCGCTGATGAAATACAGGCACTTTACCAGATGACAACTCAATCTGTCGGGCAAAACTCGCAGTATTACTGGAGTGAGCCGGTACTTCTTGAGGAATTGAACGATATACCAAACGGAAAGAACGCTTACAGCCCCTGTCTGTCACAGGATGGCTTGACTATGTTCTTCGGTCGTCGTTCCGCCTCCGGCACAAGGCAACTTGTCGAAGCCTACAGGGATACTCCCGATGGGCCGTTCACTTCTGAACGGGTTATCAGCGAATTAGTTACCGGCGACAATCTTTACAGCCCCTGGATTTCCAACGACGAATTGCGTTTATATTATGGAAGATACGAAAACGGCGTGACCCTGAGGATGGCCCAGCGAAACAGTCCAACAGATACATGGACAGATGTAAAAGGTTTTTACGAGATACATGTCGGCGGAACCTCGGATTCACACGCAACTCTGATGCCCGATGAATTAACCATGTTTTATTGCTCCAACAGAGGCAGTAGTAATTATTTCGTCTGGACAACCAACCGAGAGTCCCTGGATAATCCTTTTACTACGCCAACTCCCGTAAGCGAATTAAATGATAGCGAAAAGTCGCAGGGACCCTGTATTTTGACTGATGGACTTACCATATATTTTAATTCAATCAGAGACGGCCACACAACCAGTGATATATACAGGGCTATTCGCCCGTCAATCGACGTCCCCTTCGGTAATATCGAGCGTATCTCAATCAGTACCGACACTAAAAATGAGTATTGTCCCGATGTTACACCGGACGAAAAGACCCTGTATTTTCACACAGATCAAGGTATCTTCGTGTCATATTGGAAAAAGGATGAGATTACTATTTGTTTGCCCAGGTAATACACCGGCTATTAAAATATCATAGACTACACGGCATTGTGAATTTGCTTGACCTGCGGTTATTAAGCGGGCAGTCTGAAATCTTTTCTTACATTGTTTATTTTACATTTTATAATTCACATTTTTTGTTCAGCTACTCATCTGCTTTCTTTTGGCTTACCCGATAACGAAGATAGCTGGCGATGAAGTCATCGATTTCACCATCGAGAACTACCTGTGGGTTGCCTGCCTGATGGTTGGTTCTGTGGTCTTTGACCATTTGATAGGGTTGAAGGACATAGCTGCGAATTTGGTTACCCCAGGCGATTTCGCCTTTTTCGCCGTAGAGTTTGGCCATTTCTTCATCGTGTTTTTGTTGTTCGAGTCGTTCTACTTTTGCTTTGAGTAGTGCCATCGCCAGTGCGCGGTTTTGGTGTTGGCTGCGTTCGGAAACGCAATCGACGACGATCCCCGTGGGTTTATGTTTTATTCTGACTGCCGTGGCCACTTTATTTACATTTTGTCCGCCTGCTCCGCTGGCTTTGCAATAGAGGTCCATTTCGATGTCTTCCGGGCGAATCTCTATTTCTGCCGCTTCGCCATAGTCGGGCAGAACATCTACCGCGGCGAAGCTGGTATGTCGGCGTTTATTGGAATCGAACGGACTAATCCGCACCAGACGATGCACACCTGCCTCGCACGACAGATACCCGAACGCATAATCTCCCGACACCCGCAGCGTAACCGACCGTATCCCCGCTTCTTCCCCAGCCGTCAAGTCAACCTGCTCATATTTATAGGAAATATGGTCGAAATAGCGGGTGTACATTCGCAGGAGCATTTGTGCCCAATCACAGCTTTCTGTGCCTCCAGCACCCGCATTTATGCTGAAAAAGCATCCAAAATGGTCGTCTTTTCCACTCAGCAGTGAATCCAACTCGATTTTTTTAACGGTTTTTGAGACTTTTTCGAGTGAATCAGCCACTTCCCGCATAACTTTTACATCATTTTCCTGCCCGGCAAGGTCCCATAATGTGCATAAATCCTCGATTTCCCCCATCACTTGCTCTACAGGATCAACGATGGATTTCAACAATTTCAACCGCTCAATGGTTCGCTGAGCAAGTTCGGGATTGTCCCAAAAACCCATCTGACCCATCCGTTTTTCCAATTGAACTAATTCAGTCTTTTTGGCAGAGACGTCAAAGAGAATCCCGAATCTTTATAATCCGAGCCTCCAAATCAGTTAGAATCGGGGATACCTGCTCAAAATCCAACATAAATCACTCCTGTAATCACAAAATCCAGATTTAACTACGGTTTTTATCGGCCAGTCCGGGGCGATCAGGCCCACCAGCGATATATACTTGTATAATATACAGTTAGAACGCAAAGGTCAATTAAGAATCTCACTTGACAAAAAAGAGATAATAGGTTAGGATAAATTGGCAACAGGAGTAATCAGGGGGGGCAAAAACCTGCCCATTGCAAAACGCACCCCGCTTGACAGCAGAGGCTGATAAAGAACCCCTGCTTAACAGCAAGGGGCTATCTGTTTATTACAGGAGGTGGCATAGCCACTTTTTCTGTTCTGCATGGATGGCGAAACCCGCTCCCGCTGGTCGCTGGCTGGAATGACAAAATTGCAAGACTGGGATAAATTTAACATAGGAGAAAATATGACTTTGGGAATCGACCAACGATCAGGGATATTCGTCCGAGCGGCAATCGCCACGCTGCTGGTTACTCTGATAACGAGTTACGCCAAGGCGGACGTCAGTAAGGTCGAGATCGACGCCATCCGCACCAAGCCACTGCTAACACAAGAACATTTCGATAAGATCACCGCTTTCGTCAACGAACAATTTGCCAATATGCTGACAGTAAAAGATTCGTCCAAACTCACCAGTATCGTACGCAATCTGGTCGGCGCCGCTGTCGGCAAAAACCCCCGTCCAGAAGCCAAAAAGACTTATTCCGACTGTTTTTCAACGGCGGCCAAATCAAGATATAAACAAATAATGCAGACAGCCCGGAATCATAATGACAAAAACATAGGCTCCAATATAAAAATTTCGACGGTTGTGGTGCTGGCTCATTGCGATAACACCATTCTAATCGAAGACCTGGCGGGACTGCTACAAGACGATTCCGAATTTATACGCTACTGGGCCGCTAAAGGGCTGGCAGGGCCGCGAATTCAACGCTATTTCACCACCAATAATGCAGATGTTTCAGCCTTACTACAAACAGCAGTTTCAGCATTGAACACTGCCCTGCAAAAAGAGAACTCGTCGTTTGTTATCGCTCAGATCGCCCAGGCGGCTCCACTGAATCAAGAAGGCGTCAAGATTATACAAGGATGTGTGGGACGACGAGTAGAACAGTATCAAAGCTGGAAAGTCAGTAACGAACTGAACGACTGGGATATTATCAGTAAAATATTTAATATGCTTAACGCCCCGCGACTGGAAGATACTGAACAAATTAAAGACATGGCGTTCAACGCTCTGAAATTATTCTCCGTGGCTTACCATCGCTATACCCAAAGTATGCAATATAAAGACAACGGCGATGTGCTTCCCCTGTTGCCCGAAACCAACCAACGAGAACTGGAAACACTCCTTATCCGAGCGGAAGTGGAGTTGATACGCATCAGCAAAAGCGATCGCCGGGCCCGGTTTGCCGTGCCTATTCAAAAAAGGAAGTGGAAAGAACTGAACGTCCATTACCAATCACTGATTCGAGTGGTCAACAATAATTTCAAGATATTTCCAGAAAACCAGGACAAGCCCCCGATGCCGACCGTAGGGCCACCACCGGCTGAAATTATCGAACGCGCTAAAACACTGAATAATATTCAGTCCAAATCCTGATTATTGCCACAAAGTCACCAAGACACGAAGAACAAGAAAAAGATAATTGACACAGATTTACTTGGCGCGGCCTTTGGCCGCAACCAAAATAATTATTATCGCGCCAAAGGTTGTGGGAAAAGTGTATTTGGCGCACTGGCAATGTATGCCGAAAAAATCTTCCTTTTTCGGTGCTCCGGTCTAATGATTGTCAGTGAACGAATAACAGAAAATCGGTCAAAAAACACCTCTCTGAAATACAGAAAGGTGGCACCCAATACAAATAAATAAAACGAAAGATAGTGGATTATACCAGTAACATGCCGGAGGCTATAAAGCGTTAAACTCCAAGGTTTTGTTTGCAAAACCTTGAAAGTTGGCCTTGTGGGTTTTTCAAGATAAACCCTTATAAAACAAGTAGTTACAATGTTAAGTTGTTGAAAACGCGCATAAAAAACAAGAAGTTGCAAGATTGTATTACAGAAAGAGACTGATTTCAAGAAAGAGTTGAAAACAGTGATAATCAGTGTTAATCAGTGTCTGATATATTCTTTGTGAACGGTTACAATTACTCGTATTGACGAAAGGTTGGAGAAAACAATGGGGAAAATCAGCAAATCAGCGGTTCCGGCTTTTATTCTAACTGTTCTGTGGCTGTTTGCCCTGCCCGCACAGGGACAATATAACGGCGGCAGCGGCGACCCCTGCGACCCATACCAGATTAACGACCCCTGTCAGATGAACGCTATCGGCCTCGACCCCTGCGACTGGGACAAACACTTCATACTCACAGCCGACATCGACCTGTCCGCCTATACCGGAGAACAATTCAATATCATTGGAAATAACACAACAAATTTCAACGGTTCTTTCGATGGCGATGGTTTTATGATAACAAATTTTACTTACTCATCCATAAACACAAATTATACTATCGGCCTTTTTGGTCGCCTCGGCAATGGTGGCAAGATAAAAACCGTCGGCATGACAAATATAAATATCAGCAGGGAAAATAACAGTGGGAGCTACTCTATAGGTGGTTTGGTGGGACATAGTTACGGCTATATTAGCAACTGCTACGCGACCGGAAGCATCAGCGCTGGGGATTACTCACGCTATATCGGAGGTTTAGTGGGATACAATTACGGTGATATTAGCAATTGCTATACAAACGGAAGTGTAACCAGTGGGGCTGCTTCTCAATATCTCGGCGGTATTGTGGGATATAATTGCGGACCCATTTCCAATTGCCATTCTACCAGTGATGTCTTTGGAGATGGTATTTATGTTGGCGGTCTTGTTGGAACAAATTACGATACAATCACAAACTGCTATTCCACCGGAACCGTTACGGGAAACATTTATCTCGGCGGTCTCGTTGGAGGTAATTTCAGACCTATTTCCAACTGTTATGCTACCGGGAATGTTACGGGCAACGGTGATTATATCGGCGGCCTGGTAGGAAGCAATGGGGAGGTTGTTTCTAACTGTTACAGCATTGGTACAGTTTCAGGAAACGGAGATTATATTGGCGGATTGGTAGGAAATAATTACAGTTTTGCTCACGGTTCATACTGGGATATCGAAACCAGCGGCTTGACCGTCAGTGAAGGCGGTAAGGGCAAGACTACTCAACAGATGCAACTCGCCGCTACCTATATCGGCTGGGGCTGTGGCGACTGGACTATTGATGAGGGCAACGATTACCCACGTCTTGCCTGGCAGAACATACCCGGAGAACCGATTGTTGATCCCGCCCCGACCCTTTTATATGGCGGCGGCGAAGGTATGTCCGGCGATCCTTATCTTATTTACACAGCCGAACAACTAAATAACATCGGTTTGTACAGTTGCCATTGGGGCTACCATTTCAGACTTATGGCCGATATTGACCTATCCGGATTCACTGGTACGGATTTCAATATCATAGGTTACCCCTTTACCGGAACATTCGATGGTGCCGGATATACCATCTTCCATTTTATCTATTCAACAACAGATAAACAAAATGGCATCGGACTGTTCGGCTATCTTAATGAACCATCCGCACTTATAAAGGACCTTACACTCTCCGACCCCTGCATCACAACCGGCTCAGGTCGTTACGTTGGTTCCCTGGTGGGGCGCATTGGCAACGGAGCTATCACCGGTTGCTCAACGGAGAACGGCACTATTTCAGGAGATTATTACATCGGCGGCCTGGTGGGACAGAACTCATCCGGTACTATCTCCATCAGTTACGCCACAAGTAGCGTTACAGGCAACGGTAGTTCTATCGGTGGTCTTGTGGGAGAAAATGGAGGAACCGTTTCACACTGTTATTCTACCGGAACAGTTTTTGGAAACGGTAGTTATGTCGGCGGCCTGATGGGAAATAATAACGATAATATGATGTCAGGAGGCGGTGTCATTTTCGACTGCTACGCCAATGTCGATGTTACTGGCAACAGTGATTCTGTCGGCGGATTAGTGGGATCAAATTGGTCTGGCAGCATTTCCAACAGCTATGCTGACGGTGATGTTACTGGCAACAGTACTGTCGGCGGTTTGGTAGGCAATAGTGTGTGTATGGGCGGCGGTAATAATATATTCAACTGCTATGCCACAGGTGATGTTACGGCTAATGGCGATCTTGCCGGTGGACTTGTGGGGCAAAATTCTTTCGAGCCTATCTTAAATTGCTATGCCACCGGCAGAGTTATTGGCAATGGTGGTTTTGTTGGCGGCCTGGTTGGACAGAGTTCAATGGCTGGCATATCGGCTTCATTCTGGGACGTTCAGACCAGCGGACAAACTACAAGTGCCGGGGGTACTGGTCTGAATACCGAGCAAATGAAGAGTCGAATTACCTTTGCTGGTGCTGGTTGGGACTTTACCCGCGAAATAGCCAATGGCGCCGAGGATATCTGGCTGATCGTTGACGGCCTGGACTATCCTCGTCTAACCTCACAATATCATTACGGCGGCGGTGAAGGAACCGAACAGCAGCCGTACTTGATTGACACGCCCATAGAATTATCCCTCGTTGGCGACAAGCCGGATAATCATTTTCGGCTTATGGCCGATATGGACGGTCAGGAATATTGCGGTATCGGACCGAGGCCGATTGGTGAGTATCCGGATTACCCGTTTAGCGGGGTTTTTGATGGCAACGGATACACAATCTATAACTTTGCCTATGAAGTTGCGGCACAGGATTTTGTGGGATTTTTTGGTTATGTTACAGGCGAGGACGCCGAAATCAAAAACCTGAAACTGGAGGACATCGATATTTATGCCGCTACCGGTGATTATGTCGGCGGACTGGTGGGCTATAACAATGGTGGAAGGCTCACAAATGTTTATGTTGCAGGTTCGGTTACAGGATGGGGCGGAGTTGGCGGTCTTGTGGGAGTAAATTACGACGGCCTTGTTCGCCGATGCCATACCGACTGCGCGGTTGATGGATATGAAGACACAGGCGGACTTGTGGGAATTAATTATAACGACGTTACCAACTGCCATTCTGCCGGTAATATTGTTGGAGTAAGGCTTGTCGGCGGTCTTGTCGGTTACAACTGGTACGGCAACATAACAAACTCCTTCTCAACAGGTTCCGTTAGATCCCTCGATTTTTTCGACATCCCCGGCGGACTGGTCGGTTATAATCGTGACGGAACGGTTGCTGATTCTTTCTGGGACATTCAGACCAGCGGACAATGCGCAAGCCACGGCAGTACCGGCTTGGAGACCGCTTTGATGCAGACGCAAAGCACTTTTACCGATGCCGGCTGGGATTTTGTGGGCGAAACGGTGAATGGGATGGAGGATATATGGGATATATGTGAGAGTACGAATTATCCGAAGCTGAGTTGGCAGGAGCCTGGTGTTGGTGATTTTGTATGTCCGGATGGTGTTGATCTGACAGACTTTGCCGTTTTGGCTGATACGTGGGGGCTCTCATCGGGGCAGGCAGGTTATAATGACCTGTGCGATATGGTGGATGATGATATGATCGATCTTGCCGATTTGGCTGTCTTTGCTGAAAACTGGCTGGCGGGGACGTAGAGGGTGGAGAGTGAAGGGTGGAGAGTAGAGGGTAGATAAGAATTTAAGATTTAAGATTTTAAGATTGAGAATTAAAGAGTTAAACATCGGTGCGTCAAGCAAAGCTGGTGTGAGCAAGCTGGACAATCCAGCCTGGCCAAAGGTTAGCCACCGGGCCGGAACAGAACTTTGCGTATAATGAGGTAACAAATTATGCGAAGCCAAAGGGATGGCGGTTTATCGGCGCAAACGGGCGTGAAGGTATTGAGCCCCGAAATTTCAATTGTCGCATTGGGTAATGCCCGGTGGAGCATGTGGTTCACTCGAAGGGGCCGGCGATAAGTCGTAGAGGACGGCGGACGCGTTGGCCGAACACAGAATCGGAATACGAACGTAGTTCAAAGTACTCCTGTCGGGACAGCGTGGAGGGTTTACGCTGATAGTACCGTGAGGCTTATCGAAGAGCCGGATGTGGGAAATCTACAAGTCCG
>DAOWIP010000281.1 GCA_030640865.1 Sedimentisphaerales bacterium
ACTAGCAAAATGGTATTGACGTTTAAAATCAGTTCGTCACTACCGGTTAATCAAATAATAAATCGACAGCCCCTTAACAGCAGGGGCTGGTTTTTATAATCACAAGCTGGAAGCTTGTGCTACATTTGGCTAAAATGTTATAATTCTTTCAAGTATGTCTATCTTGATAAGATTGGTCAGCAAAAAAACACTTCAACTTTGGATTGCGGGAAATATGCCATCCGGCTAAATAAACATTTAGACCTATATTGCACAATCTCAAGCACTATGGTAATATTTCCCTAAATGTTTGTCAACTATGGAGTATTGTCATGAAATATACATTGAATCGCCGCGATTTTCTTTCTTTGTTGGCCGGTGGGGCGGCCGGTTCCTTTTTTGGGCCCGCGTTTTCTATAGCCAGGCAAATTTCCAGGCGTAAGATGAATGTGCTGTTCATTGCCGTGGACGACCTGCGGCCGCAACTGGGCTGCTACGGCCAGAAGCAGATCATCTCACCCAATATCGACCGTCTGGCCGCGAGCGGTTTGCTTTTTGAGCGCACTTACTGCCAGCAGGCCGTCTGCGCCCCCTCGCGCATCAGCCTCTTGAGCGGCTGTCGGCCGGACACCACAAAAATCTACGACCTGAGAACTCCCCTTCGCAAGGCCATGCCCAACGTCCTGACTCTGCCGGAGCACTTTAAAAACAACGGCTACGAAACGGTCTCCATCGGTAAGGTTTACCATCATTCCAGAGACGATCTACAAGGCTGGAGCACGGCTCCGTTTCATGCAACCGGCACATGGCTGAATTGGCGGGGCTACCTGACCGACCAGTCCAAGGCATTAGACAAAGGGTCCAATAGAGGCCCAGCCTTTGAGGCCGCCGACGTGGCCGACAGCGCCTATCCCGACGGTGCCAATACCGATCATGCCATTAAAGAGTTGAACCGCCTGAAGGACAAACCGTTTTTCCTGGCGATGGGTTTCTACAAACCCCATCTGCCATTTAACGCGCCGAAGAAATACTGGGATATGTATCCGCCGGAAAAAATCAAACTTGCGGAGAACCCATTCATTCCAAAAAACGCCCCTACTTATGCCCCAACCAACTGGGGCGAACTTCGCAGTTACCACGGCATTCCAAAAACCGGTCCCTGCTCCGACGAACTGGCCCGAAAGCTTATTCGGGGCTATTATGCCTGCGTAACCTACATCGACGTCCAGATCGGCCGATTGCTCGACGAACTCGACCGGCTCAAACTCCGCGAAAATACCGTGATTATCCTTTGGGGCGACCACGGCTGGAAACTCGGCGAACATTCTATGTGGTGCAAACACACAAATTTCGAACTGGATACTCATGTTCCGATGATTCTCAGTGTGCCTGGTATGAAAACCGCCGGCCGACACACAAAAGCCCTGACCGAATATGTCGATATATACCCCACTCTATCCGAGCTATGCGGTCTTTCAGTCCCCAAACACCTGGAAGGCATCAGTATGGTCCCACTGTTAAACAAACCCGACCGGCCCTGGAAAAAAGCCGCCTTCAGCCAGTACCCGCGAGGTAAGGTCATGGGCTACTCTATGTGTACCGAACGCTTTCGCTATACGCAATGGCAGGATCGCAAAACCGGCAAAGTGATGGCCCGCGAATTGTACGACCACAAGATTGACCCACAGGAAAATGTTAATGCCGCCGCTCAACCTGAATATGCCAAAGATGTAAATCGGCTCTCACAAATGCTCAAACGCGGCTGGCGCGCCGCCCTGCCGAAGTAATACCGCGATTTCACATCGGGGGCTACTAATAATAACCCGTGAACGGTTACAATAAGTTTTTGTATAAAAGGAGCAAAGATGCGCAAGCACTATCCAAAAATTATCAACGCTTTAATCATTCTCTGCCTGCTAATCACCAGCTGTGTCCTGCCGGACAAATCAGCCCCTATCAAACCCGCAGACTACCGTGAAACTATTCGTGTCGCCTGTGTGGGTGATAGTATTACGTATGGCAACTCAATCAAGTACCGGCTGCGTGATTGCTACCCCGCCCAACTGGGCCGCCTGCTCGGCGACAAGTGGCAAACCCGCAACTTCGGCGTTAGCGGAGCGACCCTGTTAAAGAAGGGCGATAAACCATACTGGAAGCAACAGGCATTCAAAGACGCCCTGACCTTCAATCCACACGTCGTTATCATCAAGCTTGGCACAAACGATACCAAACCACCAAGCTGGAAATTCAAAGACGAGTTCGTCTCCGACTATAAGAATATGATTGATCGATTCGCCGGATTGCCTGCCAAACCGCGCATCTGGATATGTAGGCCCGTCCCGGCCTATCCCTCCCGCTGGGGTATTACCGACGTAGTTATCAAAAACGGTGTGCTGCCTCTGGTCGATCAGATAGCCCGCGAAAAAGATGTCGGCCTGATTAATCTTTACGAACCGCTCAGCGGCAAACCACAATATTTCCCCGACAAAATCCATCCCAACGCCAAAGGCGCAGCCCTGATGGCAAAGGTGATATACAAAGCAATAACCGGCGGAGAGACGGCCAACGTCAGAAAAAAAACCGCACTTCCCAAAGTGCTGATCATCGGTGATTCAATCTCTATCGGTTATTACAAACCCACTAAACAATTACTCAAAGGCAGAGTTCTGGTCTATCACAATCCCGGCAACGCCGCTCATACAAATTATGGCCTGAAAAAACTGGACGAATGGCTGGGCGAGACCCACTGGGATGTAATTCATTTCAACCACGGCCTGCACGACCTCAAGCATTTAGACGAAAACGGTAAACTCACCTCCGTTGATAAAGGTAAATACCGGATTCCCATCGAGCAGTACGAGAAAAACCTGAACGCACTGGCAACCAGGCTCAAAAAGACCGGTGCCGAAATCATCTTCGCTACTACCACGCCGGTTCCGGAAGGAGCCGCCGGGCGGATACCAGGCGACGCGAAAAAATATAACAAGGTCGCCGAGAAGATAATGAAAAAACACGGCATCACAGTCAACGACCTGTATTCCTTCGCACTGGGCCGTCTGGCTGAAATCCAGATACCAAGAAATGTTCATTTTTATAAACACGGCTATTTTCTGCTGGCCGAGCAGGTGGCCGTGGCTGTTCTGCACAGACTCGAAGCGAGCCAACGCATTGCCCAGACATGCCAAACTCCTTTTGCCGAGAAAAGCACCGATTGGAACGGCTATGAAAAATATGACTTCGTGGTGGACGGTCGCAAATGTTGGGTTGTTGTCCCGCGCGTTACCGCTGTGGGGCGACCCTGGATATGGCGTGCTCGATTCTTCGGCCACGAACCACAAACAGATATCGCCCTGCTGAAGAAGGGTTTTCATCTGGCCTATATGGATGTAGTTGAAATGTACGGCTGCCCTCGTGCCGTGGCCCACTGGAACAAATTTTACCATTACTTGACGCGAGAATATGGTCTTGCAACCAAAGTTGCGCTCGAAAGCATGAGTCGGGGAGGACTGATAGTCTATAACTGGGCCGCCGCCAATCCTGAAAAAGTTGCCTGCATTTACGCCGATGCTCCCGTTTGCGATTTCAAGAGTTGGCCCGGCGGTAAAGGCAGCGGTAAAGGCAGCAGCGTTTGTTGGAAAAGATGTCTCAAGGCTTACGGCCTGACTGAGGATCAGGCCCTCGTCTATAAACATAATCCTATCGACAACCTCAAATCACTCGCACAGGCCGGTGTGCCACTGCTGCACGTCTGCGGCGACGCTGATGTAACTGTGCCACTGAAGGAAAATACATCTGTTCTTGAAAAACGATATAAAAAGCTGGGAGGCCATATTCAAACCATTATCAAAAAAGGTATTGGCCATCACCCTCACAGTCTTAAAGACCCTACTGAGATTGTCCGGTTTATCTGTCAACATACTGCCCTGGCTGGGGGGCTGTTCTTTGCCCTGCGCGATGATTTGGCAAACTGCCGTCTTCAGTTTAAGCGGAATAAAATCGGCCGGGTCGCCTTTCTGGGCGGCTCAATAACGAATATGAACGGATGGCGTCCCCAGGTCGCGCAAATGCTGCAAAAACGTTTCCCTGATACAAAATTTGATTTTATCAATACGGGCATCTCTTCTACTGATTCTACTTTGGGCGCATTCCGACTGCAAAACGATGTATTCAGCCGGGGACCGGTCGATCTGCTGTTTGTGGAGTTCACCGTCAATGATCAGCACAACCGCCGCATCGCCACCGAACGAATCCGCGGCATGGAGGGTATCATCCGCCAGGCTCGCCGAAAGGATCCCCTTATCGATATCGTATTACTTTACTGCGCCGACCCCATAAAATACGAACAATTCAACTCCGGCCGCACCCCTCCGGAAATCCAGAGCCACGAAACCGTCGCCCGTTATTACGGCATTCCTTCGATTAACCTGGCCCGTGAGGTTTTTGAGCGGATGAACACCGGCGAGTTCACTTGGAAAACCTTTGGCGGCCTGCACCCGGGCAAGTTCGGCCACCGTCTCTACGCCGAGGCCATCGAACGCTTCTGTAACGCCGCCTGGTCTCGACAATCAGCGTCCGACAATCACCCTGCCGTTCATTATCTGCCACTCGCGCCCCTCGATCGTTATAACTATAGCCGGGGCCGCTATATCGAACTGGAGCAGGCGCAAATCACTAAAGGCTGGCAACTCCTGCCATCCTGGAACACCGACCAAGGCGCCACACGCCGGCGTTTTCGAGATATTCCAATGCTGGTTGCCGAAGAGCCTGACGCTGTTTTGAGACTCAAGTTTAATGGTACCGCTGTCGGACTTCTGGTCGTCGCCGGACCGGATACAGGTATCCTCGAATACCGTGTTGACGGCGGTGAGTTTCAACGGCTCGACCAATTTACCCAGTGGAGTCCCAAACTGCACATCCCCTGGGCCTACATGCTCGCCACGGAACTAACCGACGGCGAGCACGAACTAACCCTTCGCACCACCAACAAGAAAAATCCCGACAGCCTCGGCCACGCTGCCCGCATTGTTAAGTTTCTGGTAAATTAATTGGTGTTGAGGAAAGCTGGGAACAGAAATTCAAATATTATGTTTGTCTTATCCTATTGACACAACCTCTCGCAATGCCGATAATCATAATTCGGTTACAGAATTATTTTTTACAAAGTCATAACATTTTTTCGGAGGATTAGCTATGAAACTGGAGATAACTCGCGAGGACGTATGGGCGGCCGGTATGAAGGATCAGCCCGGCAATCTGGCCCAGAAGCTTTCGGCTCTGTCGGAGGCGGGGGCGAACCTGGAATTTGTAATTGCCCGCCGCAGCCCCGACAAGCCCGGCGCCGGTGTGGTCTTTGTAACCCCTCTCAAAGGGGCCAAACAACTAAAGGCAGCAAAAGGGGCAGGGTTCAAAAAATCCAAATCCATGCATTCCCTGCGTATCCTGACCGCCGACAAACCAGGTGTAGGAACCCAAATAACACAATGTCTGGCCCAAGCCGGGATCAATCTGCACGGC
>DAOWIP010000214.1 GCA_030640865.1 Sedimentisphaerales bacterium
GATCGTGATAAGTTGTGAGTTGTGGGTGGTGAGTTGTGAGAAAGACAGAAGATATACCCAATGGGTATCATTCAGGATCGAGGTATATATGGTCGTTCGGCACTTTTGGCGGAGGCATTTTTGTTCAGAAAAATAAATTGTTGAATTT
Source organism: Sedimentisphaerales bacterium (assembly GCA_030640865.1). GTDB lineage: Bacteria > Planctomycetota > Phycisphaerae > Sedimentisphaerales > SM23-30 > DAOVXR01. The sequence continues at coordinate 149 of DAOWIP010000214.1, forward strand.
GGGCAACGCGGGTACCGTTTAGAAATAAAAAATATAAGGTCTTTGTACATATAAGGTTAAATATAATCAAAATTCTCGGCGAGAGCGTATTTGTGTTGAAAAATCAACATTATGGTTTAGCTGGAAGAATGACAGGGCCTGTGATTTGCCTGTACGAATTAATATAACCTGTTTATTTTCAGAGGATTACGATTAAATATGACGTTTAGTTCCGATTTGTTTTATTAATGGTACTGTTTTTGCGTATAATACCGTAGAGAGAGAGAGTTTCTCAGGGAGAGTTTCTCAGGGACAGAGTCTATGTCCCAAAATATCGTTTTTTACAGCGGTATTTCTCTTTTTACAACCACCACGCGGACTCGGAGATGGAGTGAAGTTTGTTAGATTATCGCGTGAGGAAATTAGCGGCGATTTTCACGGCTGATTCTTTTTACCGGCATGCGATTTCGGAGTCTTTAGAAACATTGGCCGAAGTTGCGCCCCGTGAAATAAGCCGTTGGTCTGATCTTAATGGACTATTGGATGAGAAGTCGGTCTGTTTAGCTGTTTTTGCATTATCGGATGAAGGCCGGCGATGCATCGGGTCCTCATCGGAAGAATTCAACAAGTTTATACAGTTTTTGCCCCGCCTGCGAAATCACCATCCCCTCTGCCAGGTTATTTTGATCCCGGCGCATAATTTATCCGTCCAGCACAATTGCGAGGCGATTGTCCAGGGAGTAACGGCCATAGTTGATCCCCATCAGGACAATTTCAGCGATGATCTCCGCGAGCACCTTCACGAAGCATATCATCATTTCCAGGAACTCCAGGAACGCAAAACAGAACATGAACTGTTACCCAGGTTCGTACAAAACGGGCTGGTCGGACGTAGTAACGCCCTGATGGAAGTGGTCAAGCTGGCCCAGCGGGCCGCGAAAATTTCTGATGCCCCGGTCATCATCTATGGTGAGTCAGGTACCGGCAAACAACGGCTGGCGGAAATTATCCATGAACTGGACGAAAAACGCCGCGAGCGTCCCTTTATTTGCGTGAATTGCGCGGCCATTACAGGGACCCTGGCGGAAAGTGAACTGTTCGGCCATAAAAAAGGCGCCTTTACCGGCGCAACTGAAGACAGGTTGGGCTATTTTCGGGCCGCCAATGGTGGTACTATCCTGCTGGATGAGATCGGGGAACTGGACCTGACTTTGCAGCCTAAAATTCTGCGAGTTTCGCAGGAAGGGCTGGTACTGCCTGTCGGCAGTGACAGGGAATATCGTGTGGATGTTCGCCTGATCGCCGCGACGCATCGCAACCTGCGTAAAATGATTCTGGATGGTAAATTCCGCCTCGACCTGTATCAGAGACTTAACGTCATTCAACTTAACATGCCGTCGCTGCGTGAGCGAACGGAAGACATTCCGGCATTGTTTGAGAGCTTTCTGGACAAGTACGCTCACTACAGCCGTTGCCGGATCGAGTCGGTAGATCCGAAAATATATGAAATCCTGGCCTGGACGGTCGGGGCCGGTAATATACGTGAACTGGAAAATATCGTTCGTCAAATTCTGATATTTAAGGAAAACGGCCAACGAATTGAGATCACCGATCTGCCGCGTGATATTATCCATAAGAAAATGCAGGAAGTCGCCGGGCAGGTTGCTGTGGACATTCCCGAAGAAATGATCGATGCGGTGGCCTATGGCTCAAAGAAGCTGGCCGATGTTGTAGATGAGTATGAAAAATATATGCTTAGCCGCCTGATCGATCGCGGTGTTACTCATACCACTTTGGCCGACAGCCTCGGCATTACCCGTCGAACCCTTTACAATAAGCTGCAAAAGCACGACTTACGTTAGCCTGCATTTCTCAACATCTTTGTAACATTTTAGCCAAATGTAGCACAAGCTTCCAGCTTGTGATTAAAACCTTTTGGGTGGCACCTTTCTGTATTTCAGAGAGGTGCTCTTGCACGATTTTTCTAAATTACCGCAGATGGCTAAAATGTTACACATCTTTTAGTTTTGAGCATCTGTTTCGCCCCCCTTTATCATTCTCATACTATTATATCAGCTTTGCGCTAGATTTTCTGTGCAAAAAATTTTACATGGCGTATAAAAACTTTCACATCTAACGATAACATATTTTTTAGTACAAGAAGACTGATTTCGGCCGCGGTTGGAGTAATGTATCAGGGATAGAATTAAATAGAGGGGGAAAATCTTGCCCGTCTTTGTGAACGATTATGCCCCCGCAAAATGGAATATCGGAAGCAATTTACAAAAAAATTAGCGTTAAGGTTTTCTCGGCAAGGCACTTACGATAGCATCAGGTTTCCACAGGTTGTTACCGCTCCTTATGGCACACGCTTTGCAATATATTCTGATTGTTGGCTTGTCGCCTAAAGGAGTAAAAAGGAAAATGTATTATGAGGAGATAAAGTCTGGCTCATTAGTCCGTTTCCAACTGTCCAGTATTGTTTGCCCGGAACAGTCACAGGTTCTGGAGAAGATAACCAGACGTCTTAATCTGACGGGCAAAGTGGTACAGTTAAGTGATGCGGGCAACCAGCAGGACTTCTATGTGATTGTGCAGGTGGGCGGAATCATGAGTCCTCTTATCGTCCCTGTGAACAAGGTAGAGTTATGCCGTGCTTCGTCGGAAGATGAGGCCTGTATATAAGAAGGAGATCAAGATTGCTCTCTCTCTCCCTCCCAGGCTTGGAGTTCTCATCGAACAAACAGGCCTGGGCCCTAAAAAAGAACGGCTGTCAGAGCCGCTAATGATATA
>DAOWIP010000497.1 GCA_030640865.1 Sedimentisphaerales bacterium
CAATATCTATACCTCTATCCGTTACAGCTTTTGATGCATCTATAGAATAAAGATGGTAACTGATCATATGAGGAGGACGGAGAAAAAAAAAGAGCCTGCCGAAGAACGGTCCGGCAGGCTCAATAGACTATGCTTCATTTACCTTGTTCTGCGTCTTCTGAATTCACGGATAACCTTCGTACCTGTTACCTTCTGGCTACCTCTGGAAGTTTTTAACTCTCCGGTAAGCATCGACTCTTTCAGTTTTCCTTCAAAGCTCATTTCGAATTTCCGCTCACCGAATTCCAGAACGATCTTAAAACTTACCTTATCACCTTCAAGATTGACTTTCTTAATGGGAATGGACCCGTACATACCGCTCATGTCCGGGTTGACCTTCAGTCTCTGTTTACGACTGCCCCGCTCGGATGTAACTTCAAGATTCCAGTTACCGATAAGGGAAGCACCAATCCGTTTTCCCTCGGCCGTAATCTCTCCCCTCTCAGACTTGATCACGCCGGAAAGTGTATTCCGCTGGACGGTTCCTTCAAAGGTAGATTCCCGCTGACGATCCTGAATTTTACTTTTTCTTTTAAAGGTCAGTTTACGCTCTTTGTACACCACATCTGTAATCTCATGTTCGCCCCGTTGGCTCTGCCATTGGGCGGTAAGCTTACCTTTCTTGTCAGTCATGACGACGAGAGTTGCCGTGAATTCCCGCTCGCCCCTCTTGAGTTTCATTTCCCAGCTCCCGACAGCCCTCGACATTCGTTCGCCGCGTTTGCCCTCGAGCTTATATCTCCCTCTATCGCTCGACAGGGTTCCGGAAAGTTTTCCATCCTTGATCGTTCCCGTGAACTTCGACGTTGTGGATTGACCTTCACGATTTCGACTGACCCGTACGAAGCTGAGTTTACCTTCTTCATACTTAACGTCTTTCAGTTCGCTAAGTCCCCTGAAACTTATCCAATGACCGATCTGTTTGCCCTCCCTGTCCCTGGAAAACGACAGAATTGAATCCATCTGTCTTCCATCGAAATCGACTTTGACCTGCCAGTCGCCGTATAATCCCCGCCCACCCCTGCGAGAAGGCTGAGCCGACACCTGTGCCGCCAGTGCCACTAAAACCACCAATGAAAAAAAACAAACTGTTCTGCGAAATACTTGATATCTCATTGTGCATCCTCCAAAAAAATCCAATATTAGCTACTCATCCTATACTTACTACTTCATCGACTTTTAATTGTCAACAAGAAATATATGATCCTGTATTTACTATATAGTGATGCCGCCGCTATAAAAGTCAAGATTTAATATTTTCAGCCTCGTTTTTTTGAGTAAAATCAGGAGTTTTGTTATGGTGTATGGAAGAGTAAGTGCTTTAGAAACAGCAGGTTACATAAATGGGCGGTACGGGACTTGAACCTGTGACCTCCTGCTTGTAAGGCAGGCGCTCTAGCCAACTGAGCTAACCGCCCCTTAAACTTGTAACCGTTACGAAAACCGCATATCTCCAGCATACCATCGGGAGATTACATTAAGAACGTAATAAAACACGGCCGATACGGCCGTGGCACATTATATCTCATTTTCCGTAACAGAAACTAAATTATCAAGAAGCAACACTCTATAAAAAAAGATGCCTCCTGTCAACATACATATCTATCCATTTTTAGAAAAATTAACAATTATTATTAAACAAGTCGATGATATACCAAGCATTGGAAACGAGCTTTGATGTAGGGAGCTTATCAAAACAGGCACCTTTTCGGGCTTTTAACGGTGTCATTGAGATTGGCGATATGCCCATTGGGTATGATTCTTCCCGGCAGGGCCAAGCATAAAGCGTTATCCGCAAAATAGTTATGTGATGGCATATCGGGGAATTTCGATTGGGGCTGGTACAAATGGATGACACTGAAGTAGAAATAGATATGAGCGAAACCGACCAGGAGAATATATCAGATAATAATTCTCTGGATTACAAATTGTGCCATCAGGCCGGTTATCTGCCTGTTCCGTTGCGGAGTGTGCCGCCGGAAGGTTTGGCTGATCTGGAAGTGTATCTTTTCAATGGCCGGTCCTACCATTTATATCGCAGTACTGATATTCATTTCGGTCAAAAGGATTATCAGCGGCTTATGGGTTCAGGGGTGGAATTTGTCTATGTATCGGTCAAGGATCATCAGGTATATTATCGGACCATCGAAGAGTCTATAGAAAAAATTGTTTCAGACGCCGATACACAACTGGAGCGGAAAACAGAGATTCTGTATTCCACGAGTATGGAACTGGCCAATCAGATACTGCTAAAGCCGCCGGGCCGGAATGAAATCGACCGAACGGCCAAAATGGCCCACGTAACCGTACAACTGATAATGCAGGATCAGAACGCTTTCAGTCGTCTGTTCGAGATTTCCAATCACGACTTCTATACCGCCACCCACCTGGTGAATGTTTGTTCCTCGGCGATTTCCCTGGCCAATAAAATAGGACTGGGCGACCAGCAGGTTCTAAACAAACTTGGCACCGGCGCAATGCTTCACGATATAGGCAAGATATTTATCCCCAGTGAACTGTTGAACGCGCCGGGAAAGCTGACTAATGCTCAGCATGCCCAACTTCGGAGCCATGTCGAGCTTGGCCGTGCGCATTTATCAGAGGTTTCAGACCTGCCACCGGAAGCTATGGCCATAGTAGCCGAACACCATGAAAGAATGGACGGTTCCGGTTATCCAAACGGGCTCAAAGGTGAGCAAATATCCGCCATGGGACGTTTGGGCGGTATTGTCGATACCTTTGACGCTATGACTTCCGTACGACCTTATCGTGAGCATACATTTTCCGTAGAAGACGCTTTGCAACTCCTCGAAGATCAGGCCCAGGAAAAGTTCGATAAGGAAATTGTAAAGGCATTCAATAAATTGATGCAGCAGGCTCTCAATGTGGACAATAACAACAGCAAAAAAATTGGCGAGACTTCGGTTCAACCGTCATCGCCCGATTTTAATTGGATAGAGACGGATAATTACACCGGCAGAAGACATTTACGGTATCATTTTCGATTACGAGCCATGCTTAGAAAAATACAGCGGGTTAAAGATAATTTAAGGGTGGGGCCTGCTGAAAAAATCATTGTTCACAACATTTCCTGTTCCGGAATCGGATTGTTGAACCCAAAACCACTGAAGCTGAATGAGAATATTATGATTTCGATTGCCGGGAATGATTCCGAACAACAGACAAATCTTACCGCGGTTGTAATCCGTTGCGTTGACCACGCTGATGGATGGTTCACTATCGGCACCAAATTTCACCAACAACAATCGGATTCCCTGATCGACAAAATCAGGAATATCACACCGGCAAGTGGTTTCTCCGCCGACATACGGTAAAGCGTGAAGTTTTATCGTTGATGCAACCGCCAAAAGTCCGAAAAACGCCGCAAAAACAACAGCAATACTCCAAAATCAAGAGGGCAAAGTACTTTTGACGCTGGCGTCATCGTTACGGTTACAATTTTATTTTATGGTAATCCGGGCATCGGCGGCGACAGGGTTGGTTCCGACTGGACCGACGATGAATGGGTTGATGTCCATTTCGACGATCTGAGGGAAATCGGTTACCAACTGGCTGATTCGCTGGAGTCCGTCGGCAATCGCATTGAGGTCAACTCCCGCCTGGCCACGTACACCCTTGAGCAGGGCGAATGAACGCGTTGACTCGAGCATTTGTATGGCCTCATCGTGCGTAATCGGGGCCAAATGGAAGGTAACATCTTTCATAACTTCCACGAATATGCCACCCAACCCGAACATCAACATCGGACCAAATTGGGGATCACGGGTCATCCCGATAATAACTTCCCGGCCCGGAGAGCACATTCTCTCCACATACACGCCTTCCAGGTGGGCGTCTGGTGCTCGTTGCCCGATTCGGAGCATCATCAGGTCGTAGGCGTCCCGGACGGCACCGGCACGAGGGAGGTTCAGCTTCACGCCTCCCATATCAGATTTGTGGAGGATGTCGGGCGAGGATATTTTCATAGCGACGGGGTAACCAATTCGTTCGGCAACCTCGATGGCATCCTCGGCGGAAACGGCTGGGCCGCCGGGTGGAACGTTAAAAGTATAGGCACGTAGAATCTCTTTGGCTTTGCCCTCACCGATCTGATTAAGTTGCATACGAAGGTGCCGGGCAATGATACGCTCGACCTTGTGTCTATTTACAGGGAATCGGGTTACAATCCTCGGAGGACGATTCCGCCAGGCGGAATAACCGCACATAGCCTTTAAGGCAGCCACAGCCCGTTCAGGAGCGGGATAATCAGGTAGGTTGTGAGCCACGAGTTCATCTCTGCCGGGCATTACGTCTTCACCACCCATAAAGCAGGCCATTACGGGTTTTTTCCCTTGCAGACATTTGGCAATGGCCCGGGCCGTTTCCGCGGGCAGGGTCATCGCCTGGGGTGTTAGAATAACAACAATGGCGTCAACACCATCATCTTCCTGGGCTGCATTGACAGCCATTACATAGCGGTTCGGCTCAGCGTCGCCGAGCACATCAATGGGATTACCAACGCTGGCTGCATCAGGGAGCTTCTTTTTCAGAGCAGTGGCAATACTATTCGATAGAATGGCGACCTGCATACCTGAATTTTCCACAGCGTCAGCCGCCATAATACCCGGCCCACCGGCGTTGGTAATAATGGCAACGCGATTTCCACGGGGCAGGGGCTGCATGGCGAAGGCGGTAGCATAATCAAAGAGTTCCTCGAACCCTTCAGCCCGAATCACACCGGCCCTGTGAAAAGCTGCTCCGTAAGCGATGTCGGCACCCGCCAGACTGCCGGTATGCGAAGAAGCAGCCTTTGTGCCGGCCTGGGTAGTGCCGGATTTCAGGATCATTACCGGCTTGACAGAAGAAGTGGCCTCGGCGACGCGAACAAATTCATCACCATCTATAATGCTCTCTAAATATCCCACGATAACATCTGTCTTTTCGTCCTCGGCAAAGACCCGGAGAAAATCGTTTTCATTCAGGTCAGCCTTGTTACCAATACTTACCATTTTGCCCATTCCAAGTTGCCGGGCGGCGAACCAGTCCAGAATAGCGGTTACCAGGGCGCCAGACTGAGATAAGACGGAGATATTTCCCGCCTTAGGCATTCTGGAAGCAAAAGAGGCGTTCAGCTTCGTGTGAGTATTAAGTAGCCCCAGGGAGTTAGGCCCCATCAGTCTTACACCATGAGCGGTACAATAGCGGGCGAGTTCATCTTCCAGCCGAGCGCCTTCCTTACCGACTTCTTTGAATCCGGCAGTAATGACTACGACAGCACCGGCCCCGGCGGCAATGCAGCTTTCGGTGGCGGCGCGGACAAATCTGGTGGGAATGGCGATTACCCCAAGGTCGATTTTTCCAGGGTAACTTTTCAGATCGGGGTAACATTTCAGGCCCAATATCTCGTCGGCAGAAGGATTTATCGGAACTATATCGCCCTCAAACCCAGACTTGACAAGATTGCTAACTACCTCATGTCCCACTTTGCCGGGGCTTCGTGAGGCGCCGATGACCGCGATGGATTTCGGTGAAAACAGCGATTCAAGCATGAGAATAATATTTCCTTAACTTCTTACTAATACGTATGTTATATCAACGCTTCGACCAGACTCTCTTTTGCCGCATCAGCGTGGGTGGTAGTTGAGTGATAATCTGATAAATATTCATAATGCAACAGATGTTTGGTTTTGGCAAGAGTTTTTTGCCGATGTTGCCATATGTCATTGACAAAATGGATAAACTCTGGTATAAATAAATGTGGTACTGGGGGTGGAGAAGGATCGAGACTTACCCGAAAGAGACGCTGGCGTCAAATAACACAGGAAAGTATTTTCATGAGAAAGCTAATAATAAACAGCGGTTTTTTTATGTATCCGGCGGTTGTTGGAACATTGTTTGGCATAGCCCTTTTGGTCGCCGGCTGCGATGAGTCATCCCAGACTAAAGCTGAGAGACGCGCATCTGAAAGCGTGAACGAAGCCCAGCGACTGATCTTGGCCAGCCAGGAACAGATGGCTTTAAGCGAGACCGAACTCGACAGGGCGGCCGATATCGAGCTGGGTTCGACCTCCCGATATACAAATATTGCCAATCAGGTAGTTAAACGTTATGAAAAACAGGCCGAGATCGAGGACCCCTGCAAGATTACGGACCGGATAGAACAATTGAGCCGGCAATTCTCACCAGAGGGCGGTGTCGCATCCGTTCAGGAACTTTGTGGCAACCTGGCAAATATTACAGATGAACTGGTGGCCCAGCAGGAACGCAGAGAAGGGATAGCCTATGAAACTTTCGATAAACGGCTGAAGCAGGCGGAAGCGACCTTACAGGATGCCATTGCCTTCGCCGCCTCCGTTGGTCATCAGTCTGCGAAGGTCTCACCGGAGCTTATGCTCGGCACCGTAAAACTTATGCGGGCCCGGCAGGTTTGGGGCAATCTGCAAAATCAGTCGCTACGGATTCAGTCTCTTCTTTTGTCGCTGGGTCAGTGGGCGGTGGCGATTGAAAGAGAGCTTTCGGTAACACATCAATTAAAGAGCTTTCGACCAACTGAAACTGTGGCTGAGCTTGAAGCGGAACGTACCTCCATCAGGGAGCGGTTGGACCTGGCTGAACGAAGTATTCAATATTTATTAAAAGAACAGTCTCAAGCCGAACAACAATACACAAAGAACAGCCGGAAGGCCAAACAGATACATCAGAAATATCTCTCCCTGCTGGAGGAGTCAGAAAAGAAACTCAGCGGTCAACAGTATGAATTGAAGGAGCGGGCCTACAAAATACGCCTGGGCACCGATGAAGAACCAGGAGGAATCCATTATGAGGCCCAGACGGAATTGGCTCAAAATCATCTTGATTTGGTTACACGGCGTCTTGAGTATCAGCGGTCCTGCCGAGATCAAATGAATAAACACCTGGCAATCCTGGAAAACAGCATTCAACAGATAAGCACATCAGCATACACGACGAGTGATATTGAAAACGGCCTGGAGCAGAGCGACAAGGCCAAGGCTCAAATGTTATCGAATATGATGGTACAATTAGAGAATATTACGAAAGAACAGGATCAATATAACCAGCTTCTCGACAATACCAACGGTTTTTATAGTGAGGCTATTGACTTCTATACAAAAGCCGCCCGCGATGCCGGCGCCCGCTCCGATACGGGTAAATACGCCAAAGACATAATGGGCAAGGTGATAGAACCGGAACTCGCTGATTTGTGGTTGGCGACAGCGTCACATCATAAGTTTGCCGCGGATACCCTGGCCCTGATACAGGATATACCGGAGACCCGTGAAATGATTACCACTATGATCGAGCAGTGCCGGCAGAAGCACCAGGAAGCTCAAGGTAACGCGGACAAATATACCAAAGAAGAACCGAAAGAGGAGCAAAAGAGCGAACAGGAACAACCGCAGCTACAATCAGCGAAAGCAATACAACCATCAGAAGAAACCACGCCGAAGTAGCCCATTCGAGTCGGTAGGGGGGTAGTGGTTCGTTGAAATAATTATTCAGGGTTTGCCAAATGTTGGGTGGATGACTTATCGGGTGGCATGCTTTACGCGTAGCTTATGCAAAGCATAAGCAAGCTTAAGCATGGTATTCCAATTGGGTGGCACCTTTCTGTATTTCAGAGAGGTGTTCCTGTGTACAACCGTCGGTTCAGTCGAGTTTGTCCTCACAACGGTCGAGCTTATCTTCGCAGTGGTCCAGTTTATTTTCCAGCTTATCGCATTCCTTGTCCTTTTTGGTCAATTTCTCTCGGCATTTTGCCAACTCGCTGCGCAGCCACTGTATTTTCGCCTGTTCGTCGCTCGGTTCGCCACGGACCGGTTGCGTATAACGCTGATCAGACCCCAAATCAACCAATGGCTCATCGACCTGTACTTTTAAGCAACCGCTGATTACAATAAGACCTGATAAAATGGATGCAAGTAGAACATATTTAACCATTACGTTCTCCTTCTGAAAAGTTGAAAAATCCTGCTACCGCAACGTATTATAATTGCTCATGGCAGGGGGGTAAAGATAAATAAATGAGTTGTGAGTTGTGAGTGGTGAGTGGTGGGTTCGCCTCGGCGAATCTGCCTGCGGCACGATTGTGAGAAAGACAAAGACGAAAAAATATGACTGAAAAGATGATATTAATTATGGGCTGTACAGCCTGCGGCAAGGGCAAATTGGCCTTTGAACTGGCCCGGAGAGTAGGGGGGCACATCCTCAGCGTTGACTCGATGAAGGTATATCGTCGTATGGACATCGGCACAGCCAAGCCGGATTCAGCCGTGCGAGAGGTCGTCAGGCACTACATGATAGACATAGTCGAACCTTATGATGATTCTTTTGGCCTGGGACGTTTCGTTGAGCTTGCCGAGCAGGCCATAACCGAAGTGCAAAAACAACAACGTCCGATAATCGCAGTAGGGGGGACAGCCCTGTATATCAGGGGCCTGCTGGAAGGTGTTTTTGATGGGCCTTCGTCCGACCCGGATATTCGCGACCGTCTCAAACAGGAAGCTGATGATGTCGGTTTAGCGGCGTTACACAAACGTTTGTGTCGTGTTGACCCCGACGCCGGGCAACGAATTCATCCCAACGATGCTAAACGTATTGTCAGGGCCTTGGAGGTCTATGAGTTGACCGGAAAGAGCATATCGTCGTTTCAGAAACAATTCCGTAGCGGACAATATAAACACAATTGGCGATTAATCGGCCTGCGTCGTGATAAAGAAGAAGGCAGTCATCGTATCAACCAGCGGGTAAAACGGATGATCGAACAGGGATTGGTTGACGAAGTGAAATCACTTTTGGCCGAGCCACAAGGGCTAAGTCCCCAGGCCGCCCAGGCAGTGGGTTATGCCGAGATAATCGACCATATAGAGGGCAAAATCAGCCTTGCTGACGCGGTTGAGAAAATAAAGATAAACACCCGCCGCTTCGCCAAACACCAGCGCACCTGGTTCCGCACCTTTAATAATGTCCATTGGCTCGATGTAAAACCAGACGAAACAGCAGAAAAACTTGCCAATCAGGTGCTAAAAAAATGAATTTATTCAGTTATTTATCATAACTACTTAATATAAAAGACATTAGCAAAAATTAGCTATATATTTAACCAGATGCCCAATGAAACATAAGATATATTATAGGACTATCGATTTCCTGTGATTCAGGGGCGGTTTTATATTACAAAAAACCGGACTGGACAGGAAACGCCAATAACCATAGAATTCGGAAATCAAATATATGCATTATTCACCGATAAAATTCAAACCAATATTCAAACAACGAATTTGGGGTTCTGATCGACTAAAGCGATTGTTCAATAAAGACCTGCCTCCCGATAAGCCGATTGGTGAATGCTGGGAGTTGGCTGATCTGCCCGATGACAAAAGCGAAATAGCCGAAGGGCCGATGGCCGGCATGGATATTCGTCAGCTTCTGGATGAGCACGGCCCAGCCCTGGGATTTGCCGACGAGCAATGCAAATTCCCTTTCGGATTATTAATTAAGTTTCTCGACGCCAACGATGTCCTTAGTGTTCAGGTTCATCCTGACGACAAGGCATCACGAATGTTCACCGGTGCCCGCCACAAGACGGAATGCTGGTATGTTCTTGAAGCCGAACCGAAATCGGTAATCTATCGTGGCCTGAAACCACAGGTCAACAGAGAGAAACTAACTGAATCATTAAATGAAGGAAATATTGAAAAACTGATGAATGTGTACCCGGCCCGGAAAGGCGATTTTCACTTTTTGCCCGCCGGAACAATCCATGCCCTGGGCTCAGGTGTGGTCATAGCAGAGATACAAACACCTTCGGATACCACTTATCGACTGTATGACTGGAATCGAAAAGACAGCCGTGGCCGCCGCCGTGAACTGCATATCGAACAGGCCCTGGAATGCATTCATTATGGTAATACCGAGCCCCCCCCTATCGACAATAATATTATCGGACTTTCGGTAATTACATCAACCCTGATAAATATCGGCAACAGTCTCGGCAAAGCAAAATTATTAGTTGAATGTCCATACTTCAGCGTGGCTTACGTATCATACGAGAGCGGATTACGCGAGTTCTCATCCGGGATACCATATATAATGATAGCGTTAAGCGGGGATGGTGATATTTATAATAAGGATGACCTCAATGGACATTGCGAGTATAATGCCGGAGATACGATGTTGATACCGGCCATTCGATCAGGCGGACTTAACGCAGGGCAGGCCGGGGAATTATTGTTGGTATGCCTTGCCCCCCCCACTAAAGTCAAAGGCCGATTAACATTTTAGCCAAATGCAGCACAAGCTTCCAGCTTGTGATTAAATCGGAATAACAGTGCTATGGAACGATTGCAAAAAGTTATGGCCGAGGCCGGTATCGCCAGCCGACGGCACAGCGAAGAAATGATACGAGCGGGACAGGTAAAGGTCAACGGCCAAGTGGTCGTCAAGCTGCCCGTATTTGTCGATCCGGCCCACGATGTAATTCTCGTGTCCGGCCGAAAACTGAAGTTCGAATCCAGAGTATATTATCTGTTGCACAAACCCAAAAAAGTTCTTTGCACAAACTCAGAACAAGAAGGCCGTCTTCGGGCAATCGATTTGCTCAAAGGCGTCAAAGAAAGAGTCTATCCGGTCGGGCGGCTCGATAACGAATCAAAAGGACTGCTTTTGATGACCAACGACGGAGAACTGGCCAACCGATTGACGCACCCCCGATATGGGGTGAGCAAAACATATTTGGCGGAAGTAACCGGCTGGATCACTGGTGAAGATGTTGAGAAATTGAAAAAAGGCATTCGTCTGCAACAGGGCCGCGCCAGTATGGAGCAGATAAAAATACGACAGCGAAACTCCCGCATTACTATCCTGGAGATTACACTGCGTGAGGGACAGAACCGCCAGATAAGGCGGATGTTGGCCCGACTGGGCCATCCGGTGCGCGAGTTGACCAGAATACAGATCGGCCCGCTCACTTTGCGGGGACTGGGTCCGGGCCGCTTTCGGCCGCTTAAGCCCAACGAGCTTAAAATGTTGCTCAAACTAACCCAGCCGAAAAAAGGGGCGTCTAACCCCCCTACCAAAAAAAAGTAGGGCGGGCCGTGCCCGCCATTTGCTCTCCCTTATGAACTACCGAACATCAACAAAAATCATCCTGTTTTTTTTTACAGCTTTTATAGTCGGCTGTGCTCAACCGGCCGGCCAGGCCGGTCAGTCTATGCTGAAACTTGCCCGCAGGCAGTTCGAGCAGAAACACTATGTTTTGACTGCTCACACGCTCTCGGACTTTCTGCGTAATGAGCCGAGAAGCCGGGAGGTTGCTTATGCCCATTATTTGCGAGGACTATGTTATCGGCAGTCAGGGCCTGCGAAGTATGCTCAGGCCAAGCGAGATTTCAGGCAGGCGATTCGCAAGGCCACGGAAAAAGCCATCAAACGGCAAGCCTATATAGCCCTGGGCCATATCGATTTTGAGAGTAACCCGCCCAATTATGAATCCGCTGTCGAACATTATAAAATCGCTCTGTCCGGGCTTGAAGAAGTTCCGCCCAAAGACGCGGTGCTCTATCGGCTGGGTGAGGCGCTACAGGGTATTGGGCGATGGGAAGAATCCGACATATACTTTTCCCGTTGTTTTAACGGGTTTAAGCAATCGCCGTTTGCCCGCTCGGCCCGACAGCGTTTTGGATCGCGAACATTCCGCCTGCAGGTGGGAGCCTTTAAAAATCTGAAGCGAGCCAAAGAACTTGTCGCGAATCTTCGCCGGAAGAATTGGCCCGCCGACTGGGCGGCGCGAAGTACGTCAGGCAAACTGCTTTACATAGTCCGTACCGGCCAATATCGAACCTTCGCCGAGGCGCAACAGGGACTTTCTGATTTGACGCAACTGTACAGCGATGCTATGATAGTAGCCGCTCAATTGAAAAATTAGTTATGAGGTAAATATGCCAGAGCAAAAATCCTCTACCGGCGACCTGCCTGAAAATATTCTCGACCTTGCAAGGCAACTGTTTACTCGTCTTCCGCATCTAAGCGTTGCCGGCGATGATATGTTCGCCTGTTTCCGGGCGATTGTCGATGTCTTTGAAAATGGCGGCGTTCTTTTTATATGCGGTAACGGCGGCAGCTTTGCCGATGCCGGACATATTAAAGGCGAACTGGCCAAGAGCTTTGAGAGGCCGAGGCCGCTGACCAATACCGATGTTATTGATACACTTGAAAAATACGATATGGGCCGCGGGCTGATCGATAATCTACAGATCGGCCTGCCGGTAATTGTTTTGGGTGAATCGCATTCGCTGCGGAGCGCCTGGGAGAATGACTGCGATCCGGAGCTTGTGTACGCCCAGGAATTAAATACATTTGCCGGCTGTGTGAAACCGGCCGCCCTGCTGGGGATCAGCACCAGCGGTAACGCCAAAAATGTAATCGCGGCTATGACCCTGGCCCGCGCTTACGGGCTGACGACCATCAGCTTTACCTGCCGGGACGGCGGCCAATTGACCGAACTGGCTGACATCCCCTGGCGTGTGCCCGGAAACACCACCGCGGAAGTCCAGGAAAACCAGGTACCACTCTATCACACCCTGTGCCGGATGATCGAGACCCATTTCTTTGGTGCGTAAACTTTGCGCAATCGGTACGTGAACTTTGTGCAATCGGTGGTTTTTCTCATTAACACCGGACTTCAGTCCGGTGCTGGAGGTCTTGCCGACCGCTTCTTCCAACCGTTTCAACGGTTTTTTGCATATGGCCGAATAGTTACAAAAACTTTTTTTTCCTGTACACCGGTAATTTAACTCTCAAATTAATATGAACACACAACAGCAGACAAAATATTCACAGAGTAAAAAAATTGAGCTTATTA
>DAOWIP010000016.1 GCA_030640865.1 Sedimentisphaerales bacterium
AATTATGAGCAATAACGGAAAAGAATATTTGGTGCCGTCCCTCTTTTACCGGACCCAACCATCGCATATTGGCCACTCTGCCGTGCGTCTGGGTTTCGGCCGGATCAGATAGACAAATATCGAAGAATCGCGTTTGTTTGCTCGTCGATGATCCTTTAGACGATTGCCCTGATGTGGCCCTGCCTTTCAGGCGTAGTACGCCCGGTGCCGAACCACTGCGCCGCACACGGCCCGACGTCTCCCATTTAATTTGAATTTCTGTATTGTCGCCGTTAGCGCGAAATGTCAGGTCATCCACTATCAGTGCGTACCGTCCAGTGCGCTGCAACAGAGTACGTCGCCAGTTACAATGCGAAGTGTTAGGCACCTCGCCGACAGCAACAGCGGTTGGGCCGAGAACGTCGCGGTATAGCAATGCCCCGTTCATAGCGACCTGTGGCTCGACAAGCCCGTCAACGCGAACCAGCACCTGATTGCGATAACCGTCCAGAATCGTCAGGCCGTCGATACGCAACTGAAGAACGGAGAAATTGTGGTAAGGGTTCCGGTACGCGCCGTTGTAACCATCGAGTAGTATGAAATCGCCCGACGCATCGCTTGCACTGCGGTAGCTGCCATGATAGAACGACTCATTGAGTTTAAACCCGTTCTTACGTTTCCGCCATGCAGGCTCCGACAGACTAAAAATATTCCATTTGCCTGCCAGGTCCTCAGGCGAAACCGGTGTAAGGTGCTCATCGGGCCAGAATGATTGGCCAAGCCGAAAGACATCCGTGTTAATACCACAACGCTGCCGACACTGAATGTAACGGCCGTCCTGAAGCAGATAGGCCGCCTTGTGCAGAAATCCGAGCGAGGCGGATCTCAAGGCTAAGTCGCTATATCTGCCGGAATCTATCGCCTCCAGCCCCAGTAAAAGTTGTCGCAGAATACCATTTTCCACAGGTTCACGATCACCAGAGAGTAGCAGATAAGTAAAGACCGGTGCAATACCGGTACTATACCAGGATAGATGATCGCTCTCGCCACTGACCCAGGCATTCTTGTGCAACGACCCGAAGTACATAGTCGAACACTGTAGGCAGTGCTGCCAGACGGGACAGGGGTAATCCTTCTGGAAATAGCGGCCCAGGCAGTAAAGCGAGACCGCCCCCCATTGGCCATGGCGTGAACCTACCGACACCGGAGGGCTGGTCAACTTCCAGATTCTTTTGCCGGTATAATCTATTTGAATTCGGAATTCGAGCTGTTTTGAGAAGGCGTTGGTAACACGCAGCCGCTCTTCGTCGGTGAACACCGGACTTTCCTCGATGAGGTCCCAGAAAAGGATCATTAGATGCGCTCCGTAGTGATAAGGACCACTAAGCGGCCTGTCTTTATCTTCGATAAGTTCCGTGTCAATCTCGGCTATTTCCTTGCGTGCCTTGACGTCGGGGAACGCCAGTCTCAGAAACTCACGAGCGTGAAACTCATCGCCGGTCATATAGTACATAGCCATACGTTTGCTGAGGCTGTTCCAGCCGAAATAGCCTTTTGAACCATAGCTTCGCGATGCTTCCCATGTTTCAAATTTGCGCAAGTCCTTTGGTACAACTATATTCTTGCCAAGTTTGGTTTCCGCCAGCCGACCGATAGCAAGATAGCCCTTGCCGGCTTTTGCCTTGTTCAATTCGCGTACAAAAACCCCGGCTGCCGCCTCGACTCCCGCCGCGTCGCTTCCGCCGACAAACACAACATTGCGACCGTTACCGAACGGATTATGCAGTGTGCGTACAACATACCCGCCCTCGCCGGGATAACGCAGGTCCAGCAGCGTATAATAACGGTTATAGAGTTTGCCTGTAGTCTGGTTTGTTGAGCGATTGCCAAGAACAATGAGATTGCCCGCGACAGGCACGGCGGCTTCGAGACTATTATCAATCGCGATTGGCAGGGTAGCCCCTGTCAGCTTTTTTACGGCCTGTCGGATGGTCGCGGCTTGTTTCGCGTATAGACCGGACGCTGGAACTACGATCACGGCGTTGGGTTTGCCCGCTTTGACAAGTGCTGTTGTAAGGTGCAGGTCTTTCAACTTAGTATATACGGGCGATACGGGCTTGGGCGGAGGTGGTGGCGGAGGCTCAACGCCGGAAACGAGACTTACAGTATCAACAATTACCCGTGGGGTACTGGTACGTTGGGTATAGAGATAGATTCTGACTTTGTTCGTACCGGCCGGCGCCGTGCCGCGCACACTGACCAGGTTGAATGTTTGGCCCCAAGTCGTATCCAGTGTGGCCTGAACGTATTTGTTGGACGGAAGAAAACGCATCTGGAGATCGGAACCGGAACCAGACGCATCGGGTACAGTCCTGACCTTGACGCTTGCCTCGTATGTCAGGCCGCCTTTGCCAGGCACGGTCTGGGAGAGACCTGTTTCCTGATTGGGACTTCCGTCATGGATCAGAACAGCATTCTTACCCGTATCCGCGGATTTAACGATGCTTAGTTTCAGGTCTTCGCCTCGACCACTATATCGCCGCCAGCCAATCGGCAGACCATTTTTTCCGGCCCCCTCCTCGAACGAAGGATTCGTCAGCAGGTTCTCCGAAACCGCCGCCATGCATAGCCCGGACAGATACGCTGTGAGTAAAAGTGAAATAAAAAAAACACGCCTGCAGCTTATAATACGAATCATAAAAAAACTCCGGTGGGGAAAGCAATAAGGTATGCCACCCACAATTTTAAGTGTTGTCCGTTTTAACAGCCGCTTCCTTATATTGTCTTTCGGCAAGTCGGACAATGGCGGTTGCCAGTGTATTTTTACGAGTGTTGGGGAATTTTTCCCAGGAGCCGCCGTGGGGCAGGATTTGAGCGTCTGTACGATCGGCTCCGAAGGCCGCGGGGCTGTTTAAGACAACAACATCGAGGTTTTTTTGGCTCATTTTACGCCGTGCGTTTTGCCGGGCCGAGCGGTCCTGTACCGCAAAACCAATTAAGAGATGCTCTTCTTTAACACGTCCCAATTCCGCCAGAATGTCAATAGTACGTTTCAGTTTCAGACTGAAGGGCTGATCAGTCTTTTTGATTTTCTGATTGGCCGGCTTTTCTGGTTTGTAATCACACACCGCCGCGGTCATAATTACGCAATCGCATCGGTCGAATACCGCTCGGACGGCCTTTGCCATCTCATCGCTGGTAGTTACCTTGATTAATTTTACCCCTTTGGGTTTCGTGAGATTCACCGGCCCACTCACCAGCGTTACTTTGTGCCCTCGTCTGATCGCCGCTGTTGCGCAGGCATAACCCATCTTGCCGGTGGAGCCGTTGCTGATAAAACGTACCGGATCAATATATTCACGTGTTGGGCCTGCGGTTATCAGGAAGTGCATTATATGTTACCAGTTGCAGGTTATGTAGATTTGGTTCACTGATATCGGTCAGAGACCTTTAGGATTTTTCTTTTTCAGGAGCTTGGTAATTTTCTTTATAATCTCTTCCGGCTCGCTCATCCGTCCCACTCCCTCTGTTCCATCGGCTAATCTGCCGTTCACCGGCCCGACGAAATGAACACCTTCTCTGTTCCGCAAAATCTCGATATTCCGCTGTGTGGCCGAGTTTTGCCACATCCTCGCGTTCATCGCCGGTGCCAGCAGAATATCACTGTCGGCGCTAACCAGAATAGTGCTGGCGAGGTCGTCGCAGATTCCACCGGCCATCTTGGCGATGATATTGGCTGTTGCCGGAGCCACAACAATCAGGTCCGCCGTCTCTGTCAGGCTGATATGCCCGGCCTTATACATATCACGATCATTGAAAAGATTAGTATAGACCTTTCGGCCTGATAGGGTACTGAAGGTAAGCCTGCCCACGAAATGCTCCGCGTTAGCGGTCATTACCACCGTTACGCCTGCCTCCCGTTGTCTCAATTGCGAACAAAGCATTGCCGACTTATACGCCGCGATACCGCCCGTAACCGCAAGAAGCAGTTCGTAATGTTTCGGTTCTTCCGTCACAAAGTCTTTCCGGATATTGATTCTTATGTTCGTCTGGGTGGCTATATAGCCAGTTACTGTTGCGGAAAGCGTGTACCTCCGGCGTATCCGCCGTGAAACTACGCAAAGAACGTAACAAAACACGGCCGATACGGCCGTGGCACACTATATTCCATCTTTCGCAACAGGAACTATCTACAGAGTACTATGATATTTCATAAAGTTTTTAGGCTATACCTTTTTTGGCTCGCCATTTACCAGTGGTTTCAGCATCTCTGTTTTTTCGTAATCGATAATAACTTTTCCCTCATCGATTTCCTGTATAGCTATTTCGACCAGGTTTTTCCCTTGCGGGTCCACCAGGGGTCGGGACCCCTCGATCAGTTCCTTCAGACGCCGTTGCACCAAGGCCGTAAGCCTGAATACTCCACCGACTTTTTTCGCCAATTCATCGTCTTTTATAGCTTCAATCATATAATCCTGTCTCCCTGATATATTTTGTTTTTATTCGATTATTTGCACCATTTTTTCAATGGCTTCGTCCAAATCATCATTGACTACCATATATTTAAAATTTTTACTACTTTTGGCCTGTTCGATCTCCCATTCAGCTTTAGTCAGCCGTTTCCTAATCGTATCCTCATCGTCCCGTCCGCGCCGACTGATTCGCTGTTGCAGTATTTCCCTGTTCGGCGGCAGCACCAGTATTCCGATGGTTTCCGGGAAACGGCTAAATACTTGTATCGCCCCCTGCACGTCGATCTCCAGTATTATCGTTTGGCCATCTTTCAGTTTCTCCATTACCGGTTGCGCCGGCGTGCCGTAGTAATTCTCGAACACCTGGGCATATTCCAGAAACTCATCAGCGTCGATTTTGTCCTTAAACTCCTTTTCGCTGAGGAAATAATAGTCAACCCCATCGGTCTCATTTTTACTACGGGGTCTGGTGGTGGCGGAAATACTCAAGCGGGCTTCGGTGCGCCGAAGTATCTCTCGGCACAAGGTGCTTTTACCACAACCACTCGGCCCGCTGATCACAAATAATCGCCCATTTTTTACCGTGCCTTGTGCTGTCATTCTTCCCGCTTTTCAACTCCCTGATTTTTGGTCTCCAATTTCCATTTTTTACTCTTTGCTTACTCGACGTTCTGCACCTGTTCCTTGAGACGGTCGATCGCCACTTTAATTTCTACTACGTGATGGCTGATATCGCTATTGTTGGCCTTGCTGCCGATAGTGTTGGCCTCGCGCAGCATTTCCTGAGTGAGAAATTCCAGTCGCCTCCCGGCCTGCTCCTTTGCTTCTTCACACATTTTTGTGAACTGCTCCAGGTGCGAGCGAAGCCGGGATATTTCTTCATTAATATCACTACGTTCGGCGAATAACGCTACTTCTTTGGCAAGTATGTCCTCATCAAGTTTCAAGTCCATCCCGGAGAGCATATCATTGACTCGTTTTTCAATGCGTTTGCGGTACTTGTCCACCGAGCTGTCCGTTGTTTCAGCCAAATCATCGAGATTATTCCGGATCACCCGGCAGTTATTTTGCAGATCGGCCGCAATGCTTTTACCTTCGTCGGCCCGCATCTGCCGCAATCGCTCAAGGGCTTGTCGGGTTAGTTTTCTGACGATCTCAAGAAAAAACTTATTTTCTTCTTCGCCGTACCGCCGAGGTTCGCACACACCCGGAAGCTGCAGAATAGCCGCCAAGTCTATATGATGTCCCCCTCCCGGATGCAGCGTCAGAATCTGTTCCAAGTGTCTCATATAATTCTGGACCGCCGCGTGATTGACCTCATAAGGTCCTTCTTTGGACATATTCCGCATGTGCATGACGTAGGTAGTAGAGCCACGGCACAATTTTTCCCGGATAATTCGTTCCACTTCCGGCTCGGTAAAAGCCAGCGCATCGGGCAGTTTAATCACGGTTTTCAGGAACCGATTATTCAGGGTTTTGATCTCGACCAGGAAGCTTATGCCTTCTGCTTCGCATTCCGCTCCACCGAAACCGGTCATGCTATACAACATAGTTCGCCCTTAAAAACAAAAAAGACTTTAACTCGCTACTCGCCACTCACAACTCACAACTCATTTTGGGGTTTCAGCCGTTGGTATTGTCTGTGGCGGCGAGACTGTTTTATCGGCCGGTTTTTCAGGTGTTGTTTTAGTGGATGGTTGTTTCTGGTCGGTCTCCAAAGGGGCGGGTACTGGTTCCATTCCGGGCGGGGAACCGAGAGAGCTGCCCTGAGTAATACTGAGTTCCGGTCGGTAATTCATAGTGAGTACCATAGCCGTCAACAGAAAAAAGGCAACCACCGCAACGGTAACCCAGGTAAAATAATCACCTGTCTTACTGCCGAAGGCGCTTTGTCCGCCTGCTCCTCCGAAGGCTGCCGACAATCCACCACCACGACCTTTTTGTAACAGGACGATAATAACCAAAACGATGCTCAAAATAGTAAATACTACCGCCAGTACTTGCCAGTACCATTTAATCACACCCAGTAACGCCGTATCCATATTTGACTCCTATAAAATTTATCCCAGTCTTGCAATTTTCCAGCCAGCAACCAGTTAAGTAGGGCGCGATCATTTGGCTCATTTATTTTCCGCAGTTCCGACAACAACTGCTGCAGTCGCCTTGTGGAGGAATGCCTCCTTTGATGATTCCCATAAAGTCATCTGTTTTCAGACTTGCCCCGCCGACCAGAGCGCCGTCCACGTCCGGCTGGGACATCAGTTCCGCAGCGTTGGAGGGCTTGACACTTCCGCCGTATTGTATCCGCGTGGCCTGTGCCACCTCCTCGTCAAATATATCAGCTAATATCTTGCGAGTGAATTCATGTGCTTCCTGGGCTTGTGCCGGCGTAGCTGTTTTGCCTGTTCCGATTGCCCAGACAGGCTCATAGGCAATAGTAACATTAAGCATTTGCTCTTTGCCGACACCTTTCAACCCTTTCCGCAGATGCCGTTCAATTACCGCCTCGGTTTGTCCTTTTTCTCGTTCTTCCAGCAACTCACCGATACAGAGGATCGGCTCCAGACCCCCAGCCAGGGCGGAATGCAGCTTTCTGTTGATCAATTCGTTGGTTTCTCCGATAACGTGTCGTCGTTCGGAGTGCCCCACGATGGCATATCGGCAGCCCACATCCTTAAGCATTTCCACGCTAATCTCGCCGGTATAAGCGCCATTGCCCTCAAAATACACGTCCTGAGCGCCAAGTTCTACAGTACTGCCTTCCAGGGCCGCCGCCACGCTGGACAGATATACGAACGGCGGACAGACCGCCACATCAATAGTGTCCGCATTCTCGCATACCTCGAATTGTGCCTTTAATTCGGCCGCCAGACTCTGGGCCTCGGACGCGTTTAGATTCATTTTCCAGTTGCCTGCCACGAATTTCTTTCGCATTATATCGGTTCCTTTGTTCTTAATGCCTTGTCAAATATGTAGTTATGCAAACACAGCCCGCCATCGGACCTCCCACAATCCAACAAGTATATCAACCTGTATCCGATAAAGCAATTACAATCTAAAAATCGTTATGTACGAACTGTTTCACTTGCCGCATCAATTCATCGAACATCTGTTCTGTTAATGCCTGCGGCCCGTCGCACAGGGCCTTTTCCGGGCAGTTGTGCACTTCTACTATCATCCCGTCCGCTCCTGCCGCCAGGCCCGCCATCGCCAACCTGCCCACCAGATCACGCCGCCCAGCCGCGTGCGAGGGATCGACTATCACCGGCAGGTGTGAATCGCTTTTCGCCAACACAATCGCCCCCACGTCTAATGTGAACCGCATTTCTGTTTCGAAGCCCTGGCTGCCGCGCTCACATAATACAACCTGGTTGTTACCCTCGCTGAGGATGTATTCGGCACTCATCAGCCAGTCTTTCACCGTTGAACTGGGACCCCGTTTCAGCAGGACAGGTTTATTTATTTTGCCGATCTCCGACAGCAGCACAAAGTTCTGCATATTCCGTGCCCCGACCTGCAGCATATCGGCATAGCGGCTGACCAGTTCCACGTTCCGCGGATCGGTTATTTCCGTAACCACCGGCAGATCGAATTGGTCGCCGCATTCTCGTAATATTTTAAGTCCTTCTTCGCCAAGTCCCTGAAAGCTGTATGGACTGGTACGGGGCTTAAAGGCGCCTCCTCTGAGCATATTGGCGCCGCTTTGTTTGACTGCCCCGGCGATTTCCAGGCAGCTTTCGCGGTCTTCCACTGCGCACGGACCTCCGATAAAGGCATAGCCGCCGCGGCCGATCTTCACCTTTCCAACCTGTACCTGCGAGCCTTCCGGGTGGAAATCACGGCTGGCCAGCTTATACGG
>DAOWIP010000006.1 GCA_030640865.1 Sedimentisphaerales bacterium
TAACGAACAGGTCGGGTTGATGCTGGCTTCCCTGCAAATCCGCAAGGGAAATTTCGATGAAGCGGAGGCACTCCTGAAAAAAATGCAGAAGGCCCAGCCCAAATCCACAGCGACATTAGTTACCCTGATCGAACTCAAACTCAAACAAAACCAGCCGGATACAGCCCTGAAACTTTGTGATAAGCTTGTAGAGGAATCCCAAAAATCATCTTCTTACATTGTTCGTGCCCGTACTTTAGCAAGTCTTAACAAAATCGACCGTGCCAGTGAGGATTTCAGCCACGCTGTTGAGATAGAACCAGATAGCGCTTATGTCTGGATGAGCAAATCCGATTTTCATCTGTCTTTACGCCAGCGGGAGAAGGCAACCAAGGCCATTCTCAGAGCCCTGGAGATCGAGCCGGATAATATTCAAATTCAAACTCGAGCACTTGCTCTTCTGCTGAATAATCCGGACGCCGAGATGGCGGCCAAAGGCAAAACCCTTCTTGAGAAGGCACTGAAAGACCATCCGGATAATTCAGAACTGCGTATTATCAAGGCGCGCACCCTGCTGGCCAAGGGAATACGCCCGGCTACAGAACAGGCCACAAACATTTTGCGAAAAATAACCACAGAGCAACCCCGAAATGTGGACGCCTGGTTATTATTGGGTGATTTGGCACTGCGGAAAAATCAGCCAGGCAAGGCTATCGATCTGGCCTTAAGAGGCCTGGTTTCATCGCCCCGTAATAAAGCTCTGCTGTTCCTGAAAGCCCGCGGTGAAGGAGTCCGCTCTCCCCGGCTGGCGATTCCCACCCTGAAAACCCTTCGCGAAATCGATCCCGGTGATATAAGTATCACTCTGTACCTGGCCGATGCTTATGCCGCCACAGGCACCCCGCAGGAAGCTATGAAACTGCTCCAGGAACAATTGGCTGTCTGTCGGGATGATAATGATCGCCGCAAACTGAATATCGCCCTGGCGGCTACTAAATACAAAAAAGGCGACAAGGACGAGGCAATGAAAGAACTGGACGCACTGTTCAGAGCGGTCCCGGAAAACGCCGACCCCCTGTTGACCCAAGCCAGATTGCTCAAAACCGACCAGCGATGGAAAGAACTAAAAGATAAAATTGCTCAGTGGTACGATCAATTCCCCCGGGGCGCTGAACTGCTTGTGGCAATCGCCGCCGATCTGGCATCCGCCGGGGAACCTGAAGGGAAAAAAGCTGCTGAAGATACGTTGCGTTTTGTTCTGGCAAAGGAAGATAAGCACCTCGGAGCCCTCCAGATGCTGGCCCTCATCCTGCAAACATACGAATTCAGCGAGGAGCTTGTTACCCTTTATCAAAAAATACTTACCATCACCCCCGACAACAGCATTATCATTAATAATCTTGCCTGGATACTCTGCGAAGAAAAAAACCAGTATGAACAGGCCCTTGAACTCGCCCAACAGGGCTTGGATAAAAAACCGGATTATCTCGACCTGATCGATACGCGGGGCGTAATCTATTATCGTATGGCGCAATATGATAAGGCCGCCGAGGACTTTCAGAAATGTATAAAACTCTATCGAACCGGCAATAGAGGGCTTGTGGGTTCATACTTTCATCTGGCCAGGACACTAAATCACCTTGGCCGCAAGAGGGAGGCAATGCAAAACCTGAATCAGGCCCTGCAATTAAACGGAACATTAGGGGGTTTGTCGGAAACGGATTTGAAAGAGGCAAAACACCTTAAAGAACAACTTTCTACAGGAGCGTAATTATGTCACGGTTACAACAATCTATAAATAATAAACCCTATAATGGTGGTCCGCGGGAGTATGACCAGCCCCAGGTCGTCCTGCTGACCGAACAACAATGGTCCTATATAAGAAAACGCTTTCGCATGACGAACAGAGAGTTTCAAATCGCCAAACTTATCTGCCAGGGTCTCAATAATGAAGAGATCGCTAAAATCGTCAATATTAAAAATGGTACCGTAAAGACCCATATCAGAAACATTTATAGAAAAACCTGGGTCCACAATAAAATCGCTATGCTCCTGAGATTCGTTGAGGATGCCAACCACTTTCGCACAACCTACCCTGTCAAATCCACTTAGCCACTCCATACATAGAATACGGCTCAAAAAAACACGCCTCACTGCCCTGTTAATTTGTGCTGTTTTGCCTTAAGTACCAAGATGAAAAAGACTTAAATAATAAATAGGATGTGAAATCCGGAGCTGAAAGCTCCTTTTTTTTGCGCCTATAGCATTGTTATCGGACGCTTATGCTTATTAACAAGACTTTTGCAAAATTGGGGTTAGGCAAAACTTGCCGGTGAAAATGGCCACACAAAATCAGGGAATTCCTGAAAAAAAATAGTTTTTTATATATTTTTTACTTGCAAAACCCTATAATCCTGATAAACTTAATAAAAGGAAGTAGTCGTATATTGTCGGTTATCGTCAAAGTTTGTCTTGTAAGATAGTTGAAATAGAATATGTGCCTTGGAGTATGGATGGGAGAAAACTCAGTTGGTCCATTTCTTCGGGATTCCATGTTTTGTTTTGCGTGTAGATGAGATATCGGTGTAGCTCCCTCTTCGCAGAAGGGTTGCGCCGATAAAGTGAATGTCTATTTGTGGAGTCCTTTTGCCTACGGGCAAATGGAGTGGAGAAAATCGTGTTTTCGGGTTGGTGTCAACAACTCATTGCTACAGCGATTGTGATGTCGCTGTGCGTCGTGGCTGCCGCTTTGCCTACGGTGATTGAAGATACAAATACTTCGTTTGTCGTCGTGAGCGTCGCGGAGGTCGTCGATTCAACAGTTCCGGCTATTGCTGATTTTATTGAACCGAGTCATTCCGAATTGTCGGCTTGTTCAGAACTGGTCGATGCCGGCCGGGTACTATATCAGCCGTTTGATGTCTTTGGTGGTTCCGCAACTTCACGAAGCGATGTCAGAAGATTGCCGGCCGTACCCTGTGCCATACTTCTGGGTTTAACAGGCTTCCTGTGTGTTACTCTGGTCAGGGACCGAAAGACTTACCTCGCTATTTTTATCGCGATGATTTCCCTCGGCCAACAGGGAATATATGCCGTGCCTGAATTGGCCGCCCGCTTCGGTCACGCCGGGCATATTGCCAAACATTCACTCGAAGCCAAATCACATAACGTATATTTGCCGAATACCGCTTTTTTGGGACAAGACAGCGAGGAAAGGGATTTCTTCGGTCTGCTGCGGCGGCTGGCGGCTGTCCCGGGCCATACCCATATCTTTGCCAATATCAGTCAGGGGGGAAATAAACGATTTAAGGGTGGCCTTTTACTACTTGAAGAACCGGGGCTTTTCTGCACTTCGAA
>DAOWIP010000239.1 GCA_030640865.1 Sedimentisphaerales bacterium
GAGCTGTCCATTCAGGATATTGAGGAACTCGTAGCATCTCTCGAGGAGCTTTGGATTGTATATGAGGAAATCAGAGAAATGTACAGCGAGGCCGAATGGCAGGAAGTCATTGATAGTGTTAAAGCTTATATTGATGGTAGCAATTAATTAATAGCGAGCCTGACTGTATAAAATTTGTTCATATTGGATAATTTAGACGCCTGCGTCAATTTATAAGGAAATTGCTAAGATGAAAATAAAAGTATTCGTACTGGCGGCTATCATCTCATTTATAAGCCGGGATGTTACCTTTGCCCATAGACAATTGGAAAAAGAAGAGATTTTGCAAATCTTGCAAGAGTTGACCAGTCAGCCAAGAAATACCTGGATACCTTCAGGTACGATTGTGGCCAGACATAAAGAGTACCGTGCGCCCCAGACAACAGATTCCATAGAGATAGATACCCGAATTAATGAAGAATGCCAAGCGTACAAAAACCACCCTGACAAACGTGAACTTACAGAAAAACTTCAACGGATGAAATACAGCGCTATTCCATTCAACGTCCGTTGCAAGTTGTCCAACGAACATACAATGATTTCTAACGTGATTGTAAGATATGACGGCGAAAGGTTTTATTGGGAAATAGATGTTGAATCACGTGCGGATTCGATCAAGACGGTTGGTGGTAATTATATGGCCGACAGGTTTAACCTTAATTGGAATGCCAGACGAGTTTTCGCCTGGGATGGAGAGAAATACACCACTTATTTCCGCCCCGGTAATCATGCCATAGTTACCGAAGAACTCGATAATATCCCTATAGCGGTCAACGGCCCCTTAACCGCAGGTGTCATTCCCTGGGGATATGGAATTTATAAATACGACGATCTCGCTGCTTCTGATTATTCCGCTTCGGAAAACGATACCGACGGCACAAAGGAAATACATCTGAATGTTAGCTATCCTGATATGGAGATGGCTTTCATCCTGGACCCCGCAAAATCCTATGCTGTACTGTCTTATACGAGAACAGGGCCTGGGAATGCAGTCATCATACATGATTATGATAATTACCAATTAGTTACGGATACCTGGATTCCCTCCTCCGTTACAATCGAACAATATGACAATTCAATGATCCCGGCCAGATTTATAGGATACGACATTTGGGATATTACTTCGATTGAAACCACTGTCCCTGAACCGGAAAGCTTTCTTGTCAAATTTGAAACAGATACCCTGATAGAACATTCTTCCCCTGTTATAAATAAGCCACTAAAATATCGCTACTCAGAAGCTGTTGCTACGACCGATGGTGTTGATACCGATTCGCTTCTGATCGAAAGATTGGCAATTGCCTCAATTCCCGAAGAACAAGCTCATAATTGTGCCACCGCGGCAATGAAATACGTTGCTTCGCAATTTGGCAGGGATATTGCCGACCAGGAGCTTGCCTCATTGGTTAATACTTCCGATATGAGTACAAATCTTTATGAACTACATCAATTTTCTCTCTTGTCGGGTTTTTATAGCCTCGCGGTTCAGGCGGACATTCAAACTCTTAATAGTATCCGTAACTGCCTGGTAATCCTGCACCTGCCTGCCCGGAATCATTATGTAGTGTTGGGCAATATCGACAACAAATACATAAGACTTATAGATATGGACAGGAATAACTTTTTCTATCGGGAAAAACTGGATCGATTTAAATCGATTTGGAATGAGGGAACCGCTCTTTTAATTGCTACGGAGCCTATTGAATTGGAAGGAACATTTGTTGAAATTGACGATTCCCGGCTGCGTAACATAATCGGAGGAGATGACTGTGAGTTTGGTTGTTATGGTTGCACAAAACTTATCCAGGAACATGATACGTCTTTTTGTTGGGAACCAATTGGCGGACTTTGTGGAGGTACATATAAAACCTATCTTACAAGATATGGCTGTGAACTTATGGAAAGTGGTACCGGCAACTGCTACGGCACCGGCATGATTGGACGCCAGGTTACCCCCTGCATAAACAACCCTGAGGATCCGCTTGTTTGTATAGGCACTGGGAATTGGACATTATATTACATACGGGCGTGCGATTAACAAGTAAGGAAAGCCTCCGGGTGATAAATCAAAACTTATTTTCCATCAGATAGGTGGCATGGCCACTTTTTCTGTTCTGCATGGTCGGCAAAAGCCGCTCCCGCTGGTCGCTGTCTGGAATGACAGAATCGCAAGACCGGGATAAATTTTAACATAGAAGATAAGTATTCGATAAACTGACAGAACATTATGGGGTTAAGGTTTAGTAGTGTTGGCCCGAAATGTAATATACTGCCCTTTGATATAGGGTTGTATATCCCGAGCATATCGGGTCAGCACTCTTTATTGGCAACTGAAATCTTCCCTCTGTACAAATAAGTCCATGGTATGGGAATATGTTATTTAGTTCCTGTTGCGGAAGAGTAAATTCGATTTACTTTATCGTTACGCACGCTGGACAAAGGCTAAGTCAATTTACTTAATGGCTAAGTAAGTTCACTTTACGGCCCGCTAAAGCGGGGTAATGGAATATAAGTTGTTTATTTTAAGGAGTTTATGAAAAATGGCACAATTTCCCAAAGCAGAAGTAGACATAGTGGCCCTGGCCAACGCCATGGGCACAGGTAGCTATCGCACTGGAGACGGAAGCCACACTGACAGACCAGCCGCGCGGCCCGCAACTGGAATACCGTGTCAAAGCCGTCAATGTAGGCGGCGAAAGTGTGCCTTCTAACACGGCAGCCGTAGTGCTGTAAGATTGTAAATAGCGCTTCGTGAATCGTGAGTATCCGAAGGCGCAGAGAAAGGTTGCTTTGCGCCTTTGGTAGTATCGGTATTAGAAGAATAAACTTTGTCAGGCCGTCTGACTTGTCGTTGGACGCCGCTTATGAAAGGAGAAACAAAATGGCTAAAAAAGCACTATTGGTTGGAATTAACGACTATAAAGGGGTAAGCGACCTTCGCGGCTGTGTCAATGATATCCTTGACATGCATTTTTCTCTTCGTAGCCTTTTTAATTTTCAGGCCAAGGATATTCGCGTTCTTACAGACAGCAGGGCCACTAAAGCCAATATAATCCATCGATTGAAATGGCTCGTGGATAAAGCCCAGCCCAGCGATTTTTTGGTTTTTCATTTTTCCGGGCACGGCTCGCAAATCAGAGACAGAAATAATGAAGAACTTGAAGATCATCTCGACGAACTTATCTGCCCTTATGATATGGATTGGGATGGTACTTTTATCACCGATGACGATCTGAATGATATCTTCAAAGACGTACCTGCTCTGTTAGAGGTTTTTCTTGATTGCTGTCATTCTGGCGATGGATTGAAAGAAATGGGTTTAGCACCTCCACCTGAGTTAGCTGCAGAACATCCCACCCTGAATCGTTATCTGCCACCCCCTGCGGACATTTTCCTTCGCTTTAGCGGGGAAGAAGATGATCTAAAGAAGCCACCAAAAAAGTTTGTGAACGGCTTTAAAAAGAGAGCAAATAAGCATCACATCCTCTGGGCCGGATGCATGGCAAACCAGACTTCCGCTGATGCTCATATTAATGGGCGTTATCATGGGGCCTTTACTTACTATTTGAACCTTCATCTAAGACGCGACCCAAATGTCTCACGTAAAGAGCTACTTCAAAAAATTCGAGCTTCGCTGGTACATGGAGGGTATAGCCAAAAGCCACAGTTGGAGATAGAAGCAACTGATAGAGGCCGAATAGTCTTTGTAAATAACGAAATTGAGTAGAACTGGAAAGCTTTAAGTTTAATACCAGCGTACAACCCTGTTGAGCTTTTGGTGGTGTCGGTATTAGAAAAAATAACTTTGTCAGACCGTCTGACTTGTGTTTAGACGCCGCTTATGAAAGGAGAATAGAAATGAGCTACAGACTTATTAAAGGAGAATTTCACATTTATTATCCTGACTTGCCTCGGCAAGGACCTGAACCGGATGGGGACACCCTCAAGTTTTTACCTGACGATCCTGCGCTTGTGGAGAGCCTTCAAGGATGGGCGAATTTCAATGGCCGCCATATGATCAATACGCGATTTGAGGGAATTGATGCATTGGAGACTCATTTTTCCGGCATGCATCAAAATATGGAATGGGCAGAGGCAGCACGCAATAGCGTTCTCCAAAGAATGGGCTTTGGCCAGGTGGAATTCTGGCCGGATCTTCCTGCCAAGGTAAGATCAGTGCAGCATCATCCAAAACGTGGGTACATTCTTGCAAGGTCTTGTGATGGTCATGGGCGTATTATTTCTTTCGTATATCCCGGAGAAACCGAACGACAGGATGGCAGCGACGTATTCCTTGATGCTAACCTGCTCAACCAGAGTCTGAATGTGAGACTCATTTCCGCCGGTCTGGTGTATCCCATGTTTTACACGACTTTGCCAGTTGATTTACAAAATCGGCTGACTAATTTGACGGTCGTCTCTTGGAACAACAATCGAGGATTGTGGCCCTCAGACACTGCAAACGTAGAATATTGGCAGAGAATTCTCAACTTACAGACATTGCAAACTCTTATAATA
>DAOWIP010000521.1 GCA_030640865.1 Sedimentisphaerales bacterium
AATCGAACCGTCTCTGAATACCCCGCTTGCCATCCTGCATTGCATGGGCGAACAGGTATTCGCGGGACTTGCGATTCTCAGAAATTGGCTCGGCGCCGACCGGGCGGTAATGGCCTATCCGCATCATTTTACCATCGACCGTGAGATCGCCGACAAGTGGCGGGTTCGCTGTCTGCCGGTAAGTGATAAATATCCACAGGCACGGCCGGCTGCTATTCTGCGTACCTTGCGCAAACAGAGACACTTATCCCGCTTTCGACGTCCGGAGCGTTCCGCTGTTGTTTTTGATATGCAATTGCTGCGGCAGGTTGAAAGACTCATACTCGCGAATTTCCTGCCGACGGAACGAATCGTAACCGTCAGCGGCGACGGCGTGGCACGGCCCAGTCACTTTATCGCGCCTGTGGACCTGCCGCTGAAACAACTGCTCGAAAGAGCGTCAATATATGATGATGCTCAATGTGTCATCGACGGTTCTTCCCTGGCAGGAGTCGCTGTCGATCCCGACAAAACCGTAATCGGACCAGTCAGTCAGTCATTCACGGTTATCCGTTACCTGTTCCGTCCTGCCGCTCAACCGTGTATTCGTTGCGGCTGGTGTATCGACGATTGCCCGGCCGGGATCAACCCGGTCCGACTGCTGCGATTATATGAAAAAGGTAAATATGAACTCGCCGCTCGGAATGGCCTGCATAAATGCGTTGAATGTTGAATCTGTTCCTATATTTGCCCTTCACATCTGCCGATTATGAATGCCATTCGGATGATGAAGGGTAGAGAGTAAAGAGTTATGACTGATAGTACCGAACAATACAGTTTGCCAATACCTCCGTTTCGGCCTTCTCCGGAATCGGCTCGGCGGATAATGCGCACTCAAATGGCCGGGTTGTCTCTGGCGGCGTTGGCTGCGGTAATACTGTTCGGGCCGGGGGCAATCAAATTGATTTTGACAGCCGCCCTGACCGCGCTGCTGATCGAACTTATTGCGAGTAGAATCAAACGTAAAAAAATGCCCGGCAATATTACTCACTCCGTTATGATGGGTGTGCTGTTGGCGTTCACACTGCCGGCGGAATGTCCGTGGTATATCGCTATGGTCGGCTCGGGAGTAGCTGTTCTGATGGGCAAACGGCTTTTCGGCGGACTCGGCCGTTACCGTTGGCATCCAGCGCTCGTCGGACGGTTAGCAGTACAGCTTTTGTTCAATGAACAGATTGCCGCATCGATAACACCTTTGCGAGCACTGTGCCACTGGAGCGATCTGCGATTCGTCGATTCCGTCCCGCAGTTGAGCCTTTACCTTTATGACAAACTCCCTTCACTTCAGCAGTGTCAATGGTCGGCTGTGCCCGGCGGTCTGGGCGAATCCTGCAGGGTACTGTTGATACTGGTCGGCCTATATTTTATTTACCGTGGTTATCTGCACTGGCAGTTACCGCTGATGTTTATCGTTTCGGCTTATGCCGCCGCGGCCTTTTTCCCGATCATCGTTGAGCAGCCGGGCCTGCCAACCCGTCTGATTTATAACCCGCTGCTCGCCGAAAGTTTATCCGTCGGTTTTACCTATATAAATTATCACCTTTTCACCGGCGGCCTTATCCTGACCGCCTGCATTATGACCGCCGATATGACCAGCCGTCCTCTGACTGTTCGCGGACAGATATATTTCGCCGTCGGCGCCGGACTGCTTACTATCGCTGTGCGTTTGTACTGTCCCGCGGTACTGAGCGAGTACCTGATACCTATCTCCGCATATACTGCCCTGTTGGTTGTGAACACCCTTGTCCCGACGGAATCGACGGCCTCGGCCTTATAGTATAGGAATTTGTATTCTGAATGTACCGCGGACGTCCCGTCCGCATATTCAACAGGTGCCGGCGAGACGCCAGCGGTACAAAAGTTCCGCCGAAGACGGTCAAGTTCGTGTCTTAAGCCACGAGATTTCCTGAATTTATGACGCCGGCGTCAAATTTTTTCTAAGTTAAACCGGTTTTTCTGTTTATTTATGGGCAAACTTGCGTTATAATGCCACAAGTGTTGATTATTGTACGTCGGGCTGCCGTAATAAACAGGGATTGAATATCCGCTCAAACCGGGCGATTTCGGGTGAAGATGGATTATACCCATCGGGTATGATTTATACGCATCGCGTATGGAAACCCTTAATATCCAGAACGAACCTGTACGAAAGGATAATAAATGGAATCAACAAGCCTGATTCAGATAGGCGAAAGCGTTCACGCCAGCATCCCAAGGCCGCACGCGGCTATGAAAGAGCTATTGGAAGCCGGCCCCGGCGCACTGGAAACCACAAGTGAGCAGCTTGATTTCATTATCTCACTCATCAGCGACCAGATCGAACATCGTGCTGATTACCTCGAGGTCAATGTCGATGACTTTGGCGAGGATGATCAACAGGTGGCGGTTGACATGATGCGTGATTATACACAGTTGGTCAGGAAGCATAGCGGTAATGTACCCATCTGTATCGATAGCAGTAATAACGACGTGCTTAAAACAGGCCTGGAGGCGTGGTATGAAAACGCTCCCGCTGATATCAGTGTGCCTATGTTGAATTCGGTTACGACCCACACAGTGGACATTATCCTGCCCCTGCGAGAAAAATATCCCTTTAAGGTTATCGCTCTGCTGGTGGCCGAGCAGGACTCAGCCGCCGGGGGTATTGAGGGAGCCGACAAGCTGCACGAGATGGCACGGCGGATATTTGACGCCGCGACCGGCAACTACGGATTTCAACCGGATGATGTATTCTTCGACACTACGGTTTTCCCTTTGGCAATTGATATGCCAATGATGCCCGGAACCTGCGGTTATACCTACCGCGCCTTCGAGACTATTCGTCTGATTATGAACGATCCGGATATGAAGGGCGTTCATACCTCACTGGGCGTCTCCAACTGCGTTAAGGACCTGCCCGGCCGTAAGATAGGCGTCTGCCGGGCATACCTCGCCAAGGCTATCGAGTATGGTCTTGATACGGCCATCGTTAATGTTATGCACGACTACGGCCTGAAACCGACGGCCCCGGACCTTATGGAACTGGTCGAGGCATTTGCTCGCCAGGACGGCTCATCCGAAACCAGCCAAAGGGCTATGGAGCTTATGGGCCTGTTCTGTCAGGCCTGTCGAAAACCCAAATAGTACTGTATCGCAGATATCCCGCCCACAAGTTTTGTAGGGTGGGTCTTTGACCCACGCGTTTATTAGCCCTCGCTGTCAAGCGGGGGTTCTTTACCAGTCCCCGATGTAAAATCGGGGGACTCTTAATACTACAGCGGGACATAATACCGTCCCTTAAAAATTGTGAAACGTGATTAGATTATGACCGAAGAAACCGGAAAAAAAACTTATGAAGGCCTGTTGGAACTCACAGAAAGAAGACACGGCTTCCTGCGTACCTTGTCGTTTAATTTACCCATCAAACCTTCCGATCCATTCATTCATCGAGACCTGGTGAACAGGCATGCTTTGCGCAATGGACTGGTCGTCAAGGCACATGCTAAAAAGGTTCGCGGCCGTGGTAAAACCGGCCCCGAGATCACGGAAATTATCTCCCTGAACGACAAGCCTGCCGATGAATATCTCGATGTAACCAACTTTGAGGACTTTGTCGTCATCGACCCGGAAGAAATGATTCATCTGGAGACCGGCCGTGAACCACTGGGAACGCGGGTAATGGACTTACTGACGCCGATCGGCAAGGGCCAGCGAGGGTTGATCGTAGCTCCGCCGCGGACCGGCAAGACCGTTCTGCTGCAACAAATCGCCAAGGGTATCCACGCCAACCATCCGGACATCCATGTTATAATGCTGCTTATCGACGAACGGCCGGAAGAAGTAACAGACATCCGTCGAAACGTTCCCAGCAGTGAGGTATTCGCTTCCTCTAACGACAAGACCATCCAGAATCACGTCCGCATCGCCCGTCTGACCACCGAAAAGGTCAAACGGCAGGTCGAGTTCGGTCAGGACGTGGTGGTACTGCTGGACTCAGTTACACGGCTGGGCCGTGCCTTTAACGCCTGGGTCTCATCCAGCGGGCGCACTATGAGCGGCGGGGTCGATATTCGGGCCTTGCAACTGCCGAAACAGATTTTCGGCAGCGCCCGTAATGTCGAGCACGGTGGGTCTCTGACAATCCTCGCCACTGCGCTGATTGATACCGGCAGTCGTATGGACGAGGTTATCTTTCAGGAATTCAAGGGTACCGGCAATATGGAACTGGTATTGGACAGACAACTGGCCAACAGACGCGTTTGGCCCGCCATAAATATCTCCGAATCCGGAAC